>DATAOI010000113.1 GCA_036265815.1 Gemmatimonadales bacterium | reverse complement strand
AGCTTGTAGACCTGGCAAGAGGTGGAACCCGAGGTCGTTCCGCAGTTCGTGCTGGCCCACGTCCCGAGGTCGGTCAGCGTGAACGGGATCGAGGCCGTAATGTCCGGTGCCGTCGCCGGATCGTCCGTTCCCGTGAGCGGAGTGAGCTCCGGCACAGTCACACTGTCATCCGCTTGCATCGACAGCAAGAACTGCGGGAAGCCGGTCGGGAACACACCCACGAGCCGCGGGCGGCCGACCGAGCCCGGGAGCGGGATGACGTCGATGCTCGTGCCACCCCCGTTCACCGCCTGGATGATTGCGGCGTTGCTGCCGAAGAAGACGGAGTCATCTGCCGCCGCACCGAACGTCAAGTTCCCAGGCAGGGTAATGGTGATCGGCGCGAGCAGAGGCGGGTTCAGATTCGATATGGTCACGTCGGCCGTATCCGGCAGCGGCCCCGCGGTCACGATCCCGGTGCGCGTCGGCAAGGCGATTGCGTAGCCCCCAGGGAACACGAATGAGGTGACCGTCGCCAGCCCGTTCGCGTTGGGTGGTGCCTGGAAGGTGAGGCTGCTGCTGTCCGCCGCCGGCGTGATCGCCGCCGGACCTGCCGCCGGTCCACCAAACTGGCCCTCGAACGCGATCGCCGTCGCGGTGTCGAACTTGATGAGCGGATTGGTGATCGACATCGTGACCGTCGCGCCCAGCGCCGGCGTCGGCGTCGAATAGGTCACGTCCACCGTATCGATGACCGGGGTCGTCAATAGCGCCTGCGTTGTAGGCGAGTACGTCAGCGACGGCGCACCGACTGAGGTCACCTTCGTGACGGTGATCGGTGAGGCGACGTTGGGCGGCGGGATGAAGGTGATGGAGGAGCCATCGGCCGCGCGAGCCGTGATCGTCAGGGGGCGAGTCGGGTCTCCCCCGATCAGGAGCGCGGCGTCGGACGCGAAGGTGTTGCCCGCAGGTGCCGTCAGCGTCACGGCCTGGCCGAGGGCCGGGGAGTCGTTGTCGAAGGTGGCCAGGATCGTGCTTTGCGGGACCACCTGGACCGGCACCACCAGGCTATCGCCTTCCGACTTGATCGTAAAGGCCGTCTTCGCGTAGGTGACACCCGTCACGATGAACCGCCACCGCGTCGCCACCGGCGGGACGGCCAGGAGGGTATCGTTCACGTAGACCGGGTGAAAGGTCGAATCGCGCTTGACCGTGATCGCGGAGCTGGCCGGCGTCACCACGAAGGAAAGCTCCAGCGGATTCCCCTGTCCGTCGACGCCGGTCACTTCGACCGTCTTCGAGTTCCCCGGTTCCACGAAGAGCTGCGTCGGAGACGCAGTCAGGTGGTCGAGCCCGTTTTGCAGGTCGCTCGTCGGGTCGCCGCTGCAGCCGACTGCCAGAAGAAGGGTGATCGGACCAACCAAACCAAGTTTAAAGCGATTCATACTTCGCACCTCATTCCAAAGGCGGTGAGGAAGGCGTGTGATCTGGCCATCGACCTGCGCCTGCTATTGCTCCCTGCTCCGGTCGAAGAAGTCGATCCCCAGGAACCGTCCGACGTCCTGCAAGGCTTCCGGGGTCAGAATCTCCCGCCAGTTGGGCAGCCCGGATTCGTTCACGTCATTCGAGTGGATCAGTTGAAAGAGCCCAACGCCACGGGAGCGGTCGACGAAGCAATACCACCTGTCCTTCCCGGTGCGGTACCGCCAGACCTCATACGGCGGCGCCAGGGCCTGCTGCTCACGCTGCAACGTCTCGTCGGGAGGGCCGTTCTTGAGAAAGATCCGCCCTCGGTCCGACTTCCAGCCGGGGCGAGTCCGCCCTCCCTCCCGGTAGTGCTCGTTGGCGTAGACGATCGCCTGGTAGAACGCGTCCCTGCTCTCGTTCCGCGGCGTCCCGGGCGTGGGATCGCGCCGCTGCCAGAAGTCGGTGAGGAAGCGCCGCTTGGCGTTCGCGCTCAGGGTCTTGTCGTAGGCTCTCAGCTCGCCCGATCTCGCGATGACCGCCAGGGGCTCCTCGGCGGCGTCCAGCTCCGCCGCGGCCATGGCGGCAAAGTACCCCTCGTCGGTGATCTTGTTCGCCTCCCGCCGGGCCACCGTCCGGGTGAGGGTCTCGCCGATGTTGGCCATGGTGAACATGGCCGACCGCTCCACGCTCTGGGACAGGCTGAGTGCCGCCGTCATGGTGTAGGTTCCGCCGGGCAGCCCTGCCAGATCGACCTGACCCTTCAGTACTCCGCCCCCCTGCGGAACGGTGACGGGAGTGGCCGGTGTCCGTACCAGGACCTTGCCGGTCGAATCGGTCACCCGGAGACTCAGGGTTCCCTTCTCTTCCTTGCCCGAATACGCCTCCAGCAGGTAGTAGGCGGTGGGCCGGAGCGGCGTGAGCTCCAAGCGGGCCGCCGCCGTGACCAGCATCTTCCCCCAGCGGAGCTCGGCCGGGCGCGGCACCGTATCGGTGGCGGTCGCCGGACGGATCTGGGGCGACAGCAACAGGTCCGATGCCGGGGGAGCCGCGGCAAAGCCCTCGAGATCCACGGCCGACGCCGCACGGCGTCCGGACACCGAATCGACGACCGCCACCTCCAGGCGGTACCTGCCAGGCGCGATGGAGAAGTGGACCATGTCCACCGCCGACGCGTCCGGCGACCGGACCTCTGCCGGAGCGTGATTCTGCCAGGCGTTCTGCAGCAGCGTCAGTCCAGTCGAGTCGGTGACCCGCACCGTGACCTGGTAGCTCAAGGCCCCACCCTCGCCTTCCACGGTCGGGCCCATCATCGAGTAGGGCACCTGCACGAACGCGTTCACTTCGGTCCGGCCTTCTTCCGGCCGGAAGGAGCGCACCGCGCGCAATACGAGACCCCCATCGGACGGGCCTTGCGGCGCCAGTGGCGCCGCGAGGACCGCCAAAGCTGCAACTACGATCAATCTCGCCACGTGTATCACTCAGTAAGACGACACGTACCAGGGGCGCTGATTCCTACCACCCCAGCGTGAAGCTGAAGAAGTTGGTCGGCCCCAGCACGCCGAGGTACTTGTATGCGTAGTCCAGGCCCAGGCTGAACCCTCCGCCATTCCCGTACATGAGACCGCCACCGAAGGCGAGTCCCTGCAGATTCTCTTCGTCGCTCAGCGCTGTCGGAGACGCCGCGCTGGGCTCGATGTTGTTGGCACCGGTATAACTGTAGCTGCCGCGGAGAGCGAAGCCGAAGTTGGAGCCGCCCAGCTTCTCCGACATCCACTCGCTCCCGACCACGAAGCCCGGCGTATTGCTGTTGGGCTGGTTGAAGTCACCCAGTACGGTCAGATGGCTGTTGTCTCCCGAAAGCACGTCGTACGCCAGACCGACTCGGAAGGTGGTGGGCAAGCCGAAATCCTTGGTCCGGAGGTTGGCCGGGTCCGGGAGCGTGGGTACGTCGCCTTCCGGATCGTCGATCGGGCTGCGCGGCACGCCCGTGGCCGGCTGCACGCCGGTACCCTCGTAGGACAGGTTGGATCCCAGGTTCGCCAGGACGAAGGAGAACTTGATGGGATGGTTGCTGAGGGTGGCGTGGAAGTTGGTGCCGAAGTCGACCGCGAAGGCATTGCCGCTGACGGTGCCGAGCTTGTCGTTGATGTACTTCCCGGTAATACCTGCGGAGAATCGATCGGAGAACTGCTGGGCCAGCGTCAGGCCGACGAAGGTCTCGCTGACCGAGTAGGTGCTTCCGGTGCCATCCGGCTGATCTTCGGTGTATACCGGCTGGTCCTTGAAGCCGAAGGTGCCCAGCTGGACGCCGATGGTCCGGCTCCCGCCGGAGAAGGGGAATCCGACCCCTCCCCAGGAATAGCGGGTATCCGCCACGTAATCGAAGGTGCCGATCATCAGACCCGGCCGTTCCATCAGCGCGGCGCCGGCCGGGTTGTAATACAGCGAGCTGACGTCGGTCGCGATGGAGGAAAAGGCTCCGCCCAGCGCCGTCCCGCGTGCGCCGGCGCCGAGGAGCAGGAATTCCGCCGACGTGGTCCCGAATCCGGTATTGTCGTTGCTGTTACCCGGCTGTGCCTGCGCGGCGGCGCCGGCCGGCAACCAGCCGAGTGCTCCGAGCGCGAAGAGCCAACCTGGTGCGGTGCGCTTCATCATGGTGTGCAATCTCCTGAAGGTGGAACGGAGGCCCCTCGGGGCCTCCGCTCCCGTAGGCTATTGGGCGAAGTTCACAACCGTGAAGCGGCCGACCTTGCGGGCGTCACCGGCTTCAATGTGGTAGAAATACACCCCGCTCGCGACCACCTGGTTGTTCCGGTTTCGCAGGTCCCACTGCGTCTCACTGCCCTGCGAGACGCTGGTCGGATCGTACCCTCCCGAGTGGTGCTCCAGGATGCGCACCAGCACACCACTCGCGGAATAGATCCGGATGATCGCGTCCTGCGGCAAGCCTACGAACTTGAGAATCTTCTGATCGGTGCTGGACTCGAACGCGCTCCGAACATAGTACGGGTCCGGCACCGTGTGTACGCTGGAGAGGTCGCCCTTGGTGGCGGCCACGGCCGTGGTGGCCGCCGGAACGCTGAACTTGACCTGCAGTCCCGGAATCGCCGGCGAGCTGACGATCGGCGCGAATGCATAGCCGCTCGGATCGGTGGTCTCCGCATTCTTGGAGGCCGTGACCGTGCCCGAGTAGCTCCGCAATGTCCACTTGGTCCCGGCGGCCGGCAGTGCACCGCCGGTGAGCTGGAAGATGTGGAAGTGGCCGGCCAGGTAGAGCCCGAAGCCCTGGCCCGTCGACAGCTGGAGCGCCGGATCTGTCGTGCTGGTGGTCGTGGACGTCGGCGTCACCACGGCGGTCTGGCCCAGCTTCGCGCCAGCACCCGGAGCGGGGAGGTCGATGGCCGGGTCGACGTTGGTGGCATCGCAGAAGGTGATCTCGTTGACGGCCTGCGAGATCTCCTCGACCTGGGTGATGTCCATCCAATCGATCTTTCCGTTGCCGTTCGCATCGGGAACGAAGCCCCAGCTTCCCTGTGGCGTATCCTTGAACGGCACATCGATGTGGTGGGTGATGTCCCGCACCGAGGCGATCGTGCCGCCGTCCCCCCAGGTCAGCTCGATATCAGCCTGGCGGCCGAAGGGGGCCAGCGCGTAGAGGAACGTCTGCATGCACACGCTCGGAGCAGGTGCTTGTACCCCAGGAGTCACCGGGTCCTGGTCGATATGGCTCAGTGGGGCGAAGATCGAATCCACTCCGGCGACGTGGCCGACCCGGATCGAGTACGTCGGATCGTCCAGCGTCTCGTTGGCACCGTCGAACCAGCGCGACCCACCCGGGGAGATGCTGCCCAGATCGCGGCGGCCATTGAAGTTCTCGCCGGCGGACCACTGGCCCTCCTGCCCGATGTTCAACGAGAGCGACGCATTGAAGGTGGTGGCACCCCCCGGGATGCCGTACTTCTGCAGTGCGGCAGGCTCGGGGTTGATGGGGACCTGTCCCGCCGGCGCCTCGACCGAAATCGGGTCGCCGAACGTCGTGGTCAGGATGGGCTGGTTGACCACGGTGCTGGACGAGGAGAGGGTGCCGTCCTTGTTGAAGGTGATGAAGTACTGCATGCAGAGGCCTTGACCGTTGTCCTTGCCTTGGCAATCAAACGCTGCAATGCCATCGCCTGGGTAGGCAGCGCCCAACGCGCGGATTTTCATCGAATCGATGGTCGCGGTCAGGTTCACCGCCGGCAGGAGAGCACGGACCAGCGGCTGGAACGTGGCCCCTACCGCCGTGGTGGGCGGCGGCGGGCCGTTGAACCGGCCGGTCTGGTCGTCGATCGAGAACGAGACGGCCTCCTGGCTGAGATCGGTGTTGTCGTCGCCGAAGACGCCGAACGAGAGCTGGGCCAGCGCGACGTTGCTGGGCGAAGCCACCGGTGTCACCGCCTTGGCGATGCGGCCCGACTCGAGGCTCGAAGGACCGGACACGGTCGAGTTGATGTCGAACGCCGTGACGGCGTAGAAGTAGCGCACGCTGTTGCGCACTCCGACATCGGTGAAGGCGTAGGGTACCCCGGTATTGGCCAGCTCGGTCGACACCCCGGTCCCGATGCGCGAGCCGTGACTAATGTCGGCGAAGGCAGTATCGAGGGAGCCCGGCAGGACCTGCGCCTTGCCGGAGGCGAGAGCCACGCGGTTACCCGGCTTGACCTGCGTGACCGTGCCAGTCAAGTCGACCGGATTCGACACGGTGAACGCCGTGCCTGCCGGCGGCGTTTCAAAGGCGACCGGGCAGCTCGTGGTGATCCCGAGCTCGGGCGCGCAATCAGCGTCCGGGTTCACCGTTCCCCGGAAGTCGTTGAAGATGCCCTTGCCGGTCGTCGCGTCGGGCGCGAAGTCGAACTGCGCGACGAGCGTCAGCTGGCTCGGGTTGCTGGTCCGTCCGCGATAGACCCGGTATCCCTCCACATCGAGCGCGCGGAAGTTGGGATCGTATGCGATATTGATGGTTCCATCGGACTTGAGCGGAGTGGATGCTACCGCGAAGAACGGATCGGGCACCGTCTCGGTGGCCGAGGGAGTCCAGAGCACGGTGACCTGGTTGTCTCCGGGCACCAGGAAGAAGGGCGGCGCCTCGGGGGAGAACGGCAGCAGGAAACGGGTGTCAAAGACGCTCTGGGCTACCAGCGCCTTGCCGAGGAGCGAGCCGGGGACCACCGTCATCTCGTTCTGGGTGACCACGCCGTCGCCGTCGGCGTCATTGAAGCTCTTAAACCCGGTCATGCGATCGATCTGGTTCACCCCGCCGGCCATCCGGGCGGCGTCGCCCAGAATGGTGAGCCGATTGGGATCTCCGCCGTCGGCCGCCTTCACGTTGCAGCTCGCGCCCGGGCAGTTTCCATCGGCCACCGGCGGCGCGAAAATGTACGCGGCCACGACCGAGCCGAACTGGCCTGGCGCCAGATCGAAGGGGCCCGACGACTGGTAAAACCGCATGTCGACCGGGCTGTCGAGATTGACCGAGCAGATCTTGGTGACGTCGGGATTGAGCGAGCAGGACCCGTCTGTCGGGAGCAGATGCCCGGTCATGTAGCGATAGAGCTGCTTGTCGTCATTCGGGTCGGTCAGCGACCCCACGCTGTTGGAGAAGGTGCCGAAGAGGCTCAGCCCGACCTGCTCTCCGGTGATGGGGTTGATGGGGCTCCTGAGATACTTCACGGCCCCGAACCCGACGCCGGGGAAGAACGGCGCCGAACCGAAGATGGCCGGATCGAAGGTCCAGCCCAGACTCTGGGTCACCGACTGGCTGAAGTCGTTCTCGTAGGTGTAGCCCAGGGCGAACGGGACGTTCACGCCAGAGTAGTTGGCGTTGGCGTTGGCCACGTCCATGTCGTTCACCACGTCGACAAAGATGTCCTTGATGAGGTAGCCCTGTTCGGGTAACGCCACACCGAACTTGGCGGTGTTGAGCGCCCGGAAATCCTTGCCCTTCTGTTGAATGAACGGCCGCAGCGACGACCGGATGCCCAGATAGTCGTCGTCCCGGCCGCTGGTGACGTTGTAGAAGGTGAAGAGGAAGTACAGGATGTCCTCGTTGCCGGTCGGGAAGTTCCACGCCAGCGCCCGGGTTTCCACCAGGATGCCGAGCGGGTGCTTCCGCGACGCGAGGTTGGAGGGATCCCCTTCCCAGTAGAGCAGCCAGTGATCACCCTGTGACGCCGAGATCTTGCCTTGCAGGGCCGGGTCGAAGAGGTCGCCGGTCGGATCGCCGCCCACCCCGGCGGAGTCGCATCGGGCGATGGTCTCGGGCGGCAGGCCGCCCGGAATCGTCGTTGTTGCGGGATCCGAGCAGGGCACCCGTGCCTCGACCGGCCACGCCGCCGCATCGGCCGGATCGACCGACGCGAAGATCGGGCGCAGCGCCGTGCCGTTGCTGGTACCCGAGGTGTTGTAAAGGAACGCGCCCGCCGTATCGCCGGCGAAGCCGTTCACTGACTTGGCCTGGCTGGGATCGACCACCCCGCCCACTTGGAGTCCCCCAGCGAAGATGTACTGGTCGGCCGTACCCTTGGGCCAGATGCCGCCGCCCACGGTCGACGACCCCGTCGCGCAGAGCTGCCCGTCGGACGACACCCGGCACTGCACCCGGTTGGCCTCGATGATGGTGAGGGCGCTGGAGAAGAGCCGGAAGCCCTGTCCCGGCCTCGGCCGTGGCCTGGCGTGAGCCATGGTCGTGACGGCTGTGCTCACTGCCACCGCCACCGTGGCCGCCCGCATCACACTGCGCAGACAACGCGAGAAACGCATCCCGTCCTCCTTGAGGAAAACCCGCGCCGCCGCCCTGCGGGCCCGTCCGCGAGGCGGACGGGCCCGCAAGGGGAGGCAGGGAATCAGAAGTTGATCTCGAATCCGAGCCGGGCCCGGCGACCAGGCAGGGTCATCTCCTGCTCACCGCGGGCGGCGTCGTACAGGGAATTGACGGCGTTGCTCTGCTCGTCGACCGTGAAGATGTGATCCCCGTTGCCGAACCGCTCCTCCGCCCGGATCAGGTAGACGCAGTTGGCGGCTGCCGGCGCGCTGTTCTTGCTGCTGACCCAATTGGTGCACTTGGTACGCGGGTCACTGACGCCGCCGAACCTGAGATCAATGGCGGGGTCGGCCGAGGGATCCGAGGGGTCCGCGATGGCCTTCTTGTTCAGGTCCCGCTCGGAGGCCAGGTCATCCAGATCGGCCCGGTTGTTTGCTTCCCGCTCCAGCGAGCTCTGCACGTCGCCGTTGAGCGCGAACACCTGGACGATGTTCTTGAAGTTGAGCACGTTGCGCACGTCCAGATAACCGGTGAGGTCCAGCCCGCCCACCGAGAAGTTCTTGGTCAGCTTGGTGTTGAACTCCTTAATGGAGGGCAGCCGCTGGGTGTTGAGCCCCTCGGGGAAGTTGCGCACGCAGTTCTCGACCGAGAGCACGCTGATCTCATCGTTGCTGAAGCCGCACTTGCTGTAGGGCGTTCCGCTGGCATAGCGGAAGGTGGAGAACAGGCTCACGTTGCGGAAGACGTTGCCGATGGCAGAGCCCCGCTTCCAGTCGCCCGGAAGGCTGATCGAGAACGCCCCGGAGACCGTGTGCGGACGGCTGTTGTCGGTCGGCAGAATGCCCTGCGGTGGCGGCTGGGCACCGTTGTTGCCGCCGACCTGGTTCACGATGCGCGAGCCGTAGTTGGTGTAGGTGAACGGATCCGATCCCGTGTTCCTGGCCTGCTGGTAGGAGTACGACACCGTGCCGTTGAAGTAGTTGCCGAACCGCCGGTCGAGCCGGACGTCGAGCCCGCGCACGTTGCCGAAGTCCAGGTTGGTGAGCACCCGGAAGTCGAGGCTCCGGCCCGCGACCGGATCGAAGAGGCTGACCAATCGTGCCGCAGGATCGGAGACGATGTCCTTGTTGTACGCCGCCACGTCCAGCACCATGTCGTCGCTGAACGCGTGCCGGATGCCGAACTCGAAGGCGATGGTCTTGCCGAAATCGAGGTCGGCGCCGTACACCTGGTTGGTGTTGGTGAACCCGATGTCGATGTTCTCGCCGCCCAGCAGTAGGGAGAAGTCAGGCGTCTGCACCTGGTGCGAGTACGACAGCCGGAAGTTGGTCTTGTCGGTAACCGGGAACGACACCTGAATGTGCGGGCTCAGGTAGTTGTGGCTCTTGTCCCGCACGAAGTTGGCGGTCGGGTTGTCGGGATCGAAGCCCAGCGCCACGGTGTCCTGCCCGTTGTTCCGGGTCACCAAGCCGTAGCTCGCGATCCGGGGGAAGGCGTAGGTGTTCCCCAGCGTGTCGCTCACGAACGGCCGGGAGGCGCGGGTGTCGTAATAGTCGTAGCGCAGACCACCGACGACGACCACATCACCCAGGTCCAGCCGGTCTTCCAGGAAGCCGTTCCACCGGATCGGCTTTTCCTTATAGGCATCGGAGAAGAACTTGTCCTGGAAGCGGAAGGTGTAGTCGTCGATCGAGTAGCGGGTGAACTCGCCGCCCAGCTTGAGCCGGTTGTACCGGTCGGCCTGCCAGTCGAGGGTGGCCTTCCCGATGTACCGCTGCTCCTTGTAGAGACTCAGCCGCTGGGCACCGGTAATGCTGCCGGACGGACCGCCCGACTCGCCGAAGCTCCAGATGTCGCCGCCCAGGGTGTTGAAGAAGCCGGCGTACTTGCCGTACACGCCGTAGGCATCGTTCCGCAGTTCGTCCACGTAGTTGTACTGCGTGCTGTTCTCCACGTCGACCGGGGTGATCCGGCCCTCGTTCTTCCGGACGTTCGAGATCAGCTGGTCGTCGATGGGGAAGTTGTCGAAGCCGAAGAGGAAGTGCATCGGCTTGAGCACGAACCCGCCGAACGGATCCCGGGTGCCGAGATCGCTCTCCACCGTCAGTGGCCCGTTCTGCGTCTTGTCCTGCTGATAGGACAGGGCCACGTCCAGCGCCAGCGCCCGCTCCGCGCTCTTGGAGAGGTTCTGGGTCCAGTTGAACGTGCTGAGATAGTTCCGGTTGTAGAACCCGTTCACGTTCCCCGGCACGGAGAGCGCGTTCAGGTACCGAATGATGGAGATGGGCAGGTTGTGCCCCTGGTTCCGGCTGGTGGCCACGCTGAGGGCCACCCGGGAGCCGGTGCCGTAGGAGTAGTTCAGCTTGCCCGCGGCGGTGTAGAGCGTCCGGGCCGTGGCGGGCAGACGCACCCCCTGGCAATCCAGCCCGAAGTTGCTCTGGATCTTCTGGATGTAATCGTCGGTGCCGTCCGCTCCGGCGTTGGCGAACTGATCGCAGTTCCCCCGGGAGACGGCAAAGTTGTTGATGTCCACCAGGGTGGTGTCAGCGTTGGTGCTCTCGTCGAACGGGGTGGCCGGATCGTCCAGCACGCTGAGCTGCCGGATGGTGGTATCGACCCCCGCCGCCAGGAAGATCGGCGCGTCGGTGCTGCCGAACCCCTCCTCCACACTCTTCTGGCCCTCGAGGGTGCCCGAGAGCGCGAAGGTGAGCCGGCCCGCCAGCGGCCCGGAGAAGCTGCCCTCGAACCGGTTGAACCCCGGTCCGTGATTCACGCCGAACGGCTCGTCGGTCTCGTAGGACGCCGAGCCCACGTAGTCGGTGCCGCCGGTCTTGGTGACGATAGAGATGATGCCCGACTTGGCGTTGCCGAACTCGGACGAGGAGGAGCCGGTGGTCACCGACGCCTCTTCGAATGAGTTGGTGCTGACGCTAATCGAAGTGCCTGCCGAGCCCGCGAACCGGTCGCCGCGGTAGCCCGCCTGCACCGGCACGCCATCGATGTAGGTCGCGGCTTCGTTGTTCCGCCCGCCGCGAATCGAGAGCTGTCCGTTATTGTCCGCCGAGACGCCAGGCTGCAGCTGCAGCACCTGGTTGATCCGGTCCACCGGCAGCTTATCGGCGAACTGGCCGTCCACCCGCTGCTTGGTGGTAACCTCGTCGCGCGGCACCAGCGGCTGGGTCTGGTTGACGACCGTGATCTCCTGGATCTGGACCGCCGTCTGCTCCAGCTGCACATCGACCGTGATGGTCTGGCCGGCCAGGACCTTGACCCCTTCCACCTGGGTCGATTTGTACCCGATGAACGCGGCGCGAACCGCCACTGTGCTGGCGGGAACGTTGTTGATGAAGTAGTAGCCCTGCGCGTTGGTGAGGGCGTTGAACGCGGTCCCGACCACGAACACCTGGGCCGTGGCGATCGGCGCGCCCGCCTGGTCTCTTACCCTGCCTTCGATTTTACCAGTCGAACCCTGGGCGAGGAGCGAGCCGGCTCCCCATCCCATCGCGACTGCCGCGAGCGCGATGAGTCGCGCAACGCGTGCGAAGGCGCTGACACGGCATTGCTTCATGGATACGTCCTCCAAAGGCGTGAACCTGCGGTTACCGCCGACTCGGAGCGAAGGGCGTACACGCCTGCCCTGGCTCAAAGCCTCAATTCCGGATGCTGCTGAGGGATGTCACCTGCGAGTTGAAGGGGGTATCGATACGCCATCGACACCAAACTGCGACGACCGCGGCCCGGTCGGCAGCCTAATATGAAGCGCGCAAAATCACGTGTCAAGGAAACATCGGCCGGGTTGTTACCTGAGATCGTCTGACGTAACTGCCTGAAACCGGAGAAGTTGCCCGATGAAACGCAAATCGGTCTGGTGTCCCGTGAAGTACGCTCGCTCGCGACTGCGCCACCTGCAACGCGTCAGCGCCTATGGGCGAGGGACAATCAGGAGTGCCACACCAGACATGAAACGAAACGATTCAGAAGAGGACGGACGCCATACTGACGGACGCGATACTAACGTGCAAAACTGTTTTTGGAAAGGGTACGCTCCGCGTCCACCTCACCCAGGGGCGAGGATGAGTTCGCGCTGCGGTTCGCGCGGCGTCACCTCCGGCCCCTCCGCCCCCCAATACATGTTGACCTCGCTCCGCACCCCGAACTCCCCCGCGAGGTAGATCCCCGGCTCGACCGAAAATCCGACGCCCGGCGTGAGCCGGCGGTCGTCGTGGGTCTCGAAATCGTCCAGGTGCGGCCCCGACCCGTGCAGGTCGCGGTCGATCGAGTGCCCGGTTCGATGCACGAACGCCGAGCCGTACCCCGCCTCCTCGATCACGCCGCGCGCCGCGCGGTCGGCCTCGTACCCCGCGATCGACCGGCCCGCCGCCGCCGCGGCGCGAATGGCGGTGACGGCGGCATCGCGCGCGTCACGCACCACCGTCCATACCCGGCGCACTCGCTCCGGCGGGTCGGCGCCCGCGAAGCCCATCCAGGTCTGATCGGCGAAGACGGTCGTCAGGCTGCGTCCCGCCCAGAGGTCGAGCAGCACCACGTCTCCCCGGCGGAGGGTCGCGTCGCGGCCGGGGTGCGGCTCATAGTGCGGCATGGCGGCGTTGGCGCCGAAGCCGACGATCGGCCGGGTGTTAAAGACCAGGCCCCGCGTCTCGGCCGCCTGCACCACCCTCGCCTGCAGGGCCGACTCGGTCAGTCCGGCGTCGGCTTCCGTCACCGCGCGGGCCAGCTCGGCACGCGCCACGCTTGCCAGCACCTCCGCGGCGGCCCGGTGGTCCTCTGCCTCAGCCGGCGTCCAGCGCGCGGCGAACCGGCTCACCAGGGCACCCGAGGGCACCACCGTGGCGCCCAGGCGGCGCAGCAGCTCGATCACTCCGTAAGGCACCCGGTCGAGGTAGGGCACCGCGTCCTCGGGGGAGATCTCCATCGCCAGGGTTCGACCGTGTACCAGATCTCCCAGCGCGGCGTGAAGCTCCTGCCATCCGGCGTAGGGGATCACCCGGCCCGGAAAATCCTCCAGCGCCTGCAGCTCGATCCGATGCGCCACCGCCACCGGGTCACCCTCCTTGGGGAGCAGCACGAAGATCCGCCGGGTGGCCAGCCCGCCGAGTCCCAGGATCCGACCCGCCACCGGATTGAGCCCATGAAAGTCGAAGAGCAGCCAGCCATCCGCCCTGGCCTCTGCCAGCGCCTCCCGAAGCTCCGCCGGTGCCGGGATCATTCGTACACCTCGGCCGCCGCGGTCTGCCAGATGCAGGTGTCCTCGCCTCGGGAGCGACACTGCCGGTGCAGCATCGCGCCCTCGAATCCGCTGAGGCAGCGGAGCAGCTCGCCGTAGGCCGAGCCGTAGAACGCGCAGGCCGCGCCGTCGGGAAACGCCTGGATGGAAAGCGGACTGCTCATCCGGACCTCGCTGCCCTGAGGACGGGCCTTGAGCTCACCTCCGAAGACCTCGCGCGCCAGCCGGGCCGAGGCCCGCCGCGAGATCCGCGGTCCGAGACCCGAGGGCGAGACCCGGGCGAGCGTCCGGCTTCCCCGGCCATGGGCCCGCACGGCGTACCGGGCCGCCCGCCGGCCGGCGTCGGCGAAGACCAGCGGCGCATCGGGACGTCGTCCCACCAGGCGGAGCACGGACACCGCCTCGTCGAGCTCCACTCCGCCGTTCTTTTCCGCCGTCTGCCGGTAGCGCTGGATCTGCGCCGCCACCGTCGGACTGAGTCCGAGCCGGCGCACCACGATCTCCTCCGCCAGCTCGTCCAACCCGTCCTCCACCGGGGTGTCGAGGTTGCGGATCGCCTCCAGCAGGCTGAGGGGAATGAGGGCGGGGACCGACGAAGGAGTAGGCACGGGGATTGTGCGCAGAAGTTAGCGGGGTCATTACATTCTTTCCATGGCCGAGCCCACCGCGGCCGGGCCCTCCTTCGACCACGAGGCCCTGCCTCATCTCGACGCGCTCTACCGCGTGGCGCTCCGGCTGACCGGCGACGCCGCCCGCGCCGAGGACCTGGTCCAGGACACCATGCTCAAGGCGTATCGCTCCTGGCGCCAGTACCGGCCGGGCACCAACGCCAAGGGATGGCTCCTCACCATACTGCGTAACACCTTCATCAATGATTACCGCCGGCGCAAGCTGGAGCCGGTCGCGATGGACCTCGAAGCCATCGAGCCGCACGCCATCTACCGGGACATCGAGTCCGCCGACCCGGAAGGGGCCTTCTTCTCCCAGATCGTGGACGAGAAGGTGCTCCAGGCGGTGGACGCGCTGCCGCCGGAGTTCCGTGAGGTGCTGGTATTGAGCGACATGGAGGGAATGCGCTATGCCGAGATCGCCGAAGCGCTCCAGATTCCGGTCGGCACGGTCAAGTCCCGGCTCTTTCGGGGCCGGCGCCTGCTGCAGGCGGCGCTCTACCAGCACGCGGTAGAGATGGGCTACATCAAGCCGCGGAAGGCCTGACCCATGGCCGAGGAGATGAACTGCCGGGAGGCCGTGGAGCAGCTTCAGGACTATCTCAAGCGCGAGCTGACGCCCGGGGTCGCCACCGAGCTCCGGCGGCACCTGGACCACTGCCGCCATTGCTTCGATCACGCCCGCTTCGAGGAGAACTTCCTCCGGATGCTGGAGGAGCGCGCCCGCAAGGAGACCTGCCCCGGCGCGCTGCGTCAGCGGATCCTCGATCTTCTCCGGAGCGAGGCCGGGCCAGGCTGACGGTGGTGCCATCAGGGATCGCGGCGCTCACCGCCGCGGCCGTCGCGCTGGCGGCCTGGCGGGCCCGGAGCCTCACGGCGTCGGGTGCGGTGGCGGCCTGGATGGTGGGAACGCTGGTTCTCCTTGGAAGCGGGTGGCAAGGCGGCGCGGTCCTGGCCGCTTTCTTCGTCTCCAGCAGCGCCGTCTCCCGCCTGACGCTCGCCGCCCCCGGGCTCGACCCCAAGGGCCATCGCCGGGATCACCGTCAGGTTCTCGCCAATGGCGGGCCGGCCGCGCTTGGCGGGCTCCTGGGAATTTGTTGCGGCCAGGCCGGGTTGTGGGTGATCACCGGCAGCCTCGCCGCCGCCGCCGCAGACACCTGGGGCACCGCCATCGGCAGCCGCAGCGGACCTCCCCCCCGGCTGCTCTGGTCCGGCCGCGTGGTCCCGCCGGGGACCAATGGCGGTGTTACTGTTCTTGGGAGTGCCGCGGCCGCGGCCGGCGCGCTATTGGTTGCGGCACTCGGTGCGCTGGCCGCCGGAGCGCCGCGGCTCCTGCCACTCGCCGCGCTGGTAGGTTTCGGGGGAATGCTGCTGGATTCCGCCCTCGGTGCCGCGCTGCAGGGGCGGTTTGTCTGCCCGGGATGCGGCGAGTTCAGCGAATGGCGGGTGCACCGCTGCGGCACGCCGACCGTTCGACAGGGAGGGATCGCGTGGCTGGACAACGACGGGGTGAACCTCGCCGCCACCACGGCCGCCGCGCTCCTCGCGCTCGCCGGCTGGGCGTTCTCTGGTCCGTCGCCCTGATCCTGTCGCTCTCCTGTGGCGGCGAGCCGCTGGCCCCGGACGCCGGCCTCCCTTTTCCCGGCGATGCCGGCGATGCCGGCGATGCCGGTGGTGGCGGTCGAGCCGGCGGGGTCAGCTCCGCTACGCTGGCCGGCACCTGGGAGACCGTCGCCCTGGTGCGGGTCGCCGATGACCTGCAGCGCTGGACGACCACCTGGCGCTTCGACACCGCGGGCGCCTGCCACCAGACGGTCGTTACCGAGTCGCTGGCCGAGGGGTTTCCCCGCACGACCGAGCGGGACTGCGCCTACCGCACCAACGTGTCCCAGGTGGTGATCACCTACGCGGACGGGACCTCGGTGACGTTCGAGTTCTCCTTCGCCGGCTTCTCCCCCGATCGGCTGGTCCTCGATGGATTCGAGTATCACCGCCTCGGCTGAGCCCCACCGGCTGCTCGACGCGCTGGTGGTCGGCGCCGGGCCAGGGGGCAGCGCAATCGCCGCCTCGCTGGCAGGAGCCGGATTCAAGGTGATGGCCGTCGATCGGGCCGCCTTTCCCCGCGATAAGCCCTGCTCCGAGTACATGAGCCCGGAAGCGGTCCGCCTCCTCGACCGGCTCGGCGTCGTCGCCGCGCTCGAGGCGTCCGGCGCGGTCGCGCTGCAGGGGACTGCCGTGACGGCGTCCCGCGGCGCGCGGCTCCACGGCGTCTTCGCGCTGGCCAGCCACCGGCCCTTCCGCGCCACCGGGCTCTCGGTCTCCCGCAGGATCCTGGATCACGCGCTGGTCGAGGCCGCCCGTCGCGCCGGCGCATCCGTGCTGGAGCGGACCACGGTCGAGGAGCTGCTCTACGATCGCGGCGGCATCGCCGGTGCGCTGGTCCGGGACGCCGAGGGACGCCGCCATGCACTCCGCGCCCGGCTCACCATCGGTGCCGACGGCCTGCGGTCCGTCGTGGCCCGGCGGCTGGGATCCCGGACCTATGGCCGGCCGCGCCGGGTCGCCTTCGTGGCGCACGTGGAGGGTGTGCAGGCCATGGCCGACTCCGCCGAGCTGCACGTGGGCTCGCGCGGGTACGTGGGACTCAATCCCATCGGCGGCGGGACCACCAACGTTGCGCTGGTCGTGCCGGCCGCGCGCGCGGGTGCCGCACGCGGGCGGCTGGAGTCGTTCTTCCTGGAGACGCTGCGCGAGTTCCCCGGCGTGTGTCAGCGGGTGTCCGCCGGGCACCTGGTCCGGAAGGTCCTCGCGACCGGCCCGTTCGCCGCCTGGTCCGGTCGGGTGACAGCCGATGGCGCGGCGCTGGTGGGCGATGCCGCCGACTTCTTCGACCCGTTCACGGGCGAGGGCATCTTCAGCGCCTTGCGCGGCGCCGAGCTGCTTGCCGGCGTTGCCGGCGAGGCACTGGCCTGCACGGGGACCGTGTCCGCGGCGCGGCTGGCCGGCTACCGCCGGGCTCGCCGGCGCGCCTTCGCCGGCAAGTGGGCGGTCGAGCGCCTCATCGGCTACGGGATGTGGTGGCCGCGACTGTTCGATCGCGCCGTGGCCCGGCTGGGGCGGCGGCCCGGCATGGCCCATACGCTGATCGGCGTCACCGGCGACTTCGTTCCCGCCCGGGAAGTGCTCAATCCGGTCTTCCTCGCCAGGATGGTCCTTTGAGCCACGCCGGGGTCGATGCCGCCCAGTTCCGCGAGTGCCTCGGTCGGTTCGCGACCGGCGTCACCATCGTCACCGTCGAGCGATCCGACGGCCGGCCGGTGGGCATGACGGCCAACAGCCTGGCATCGGTCTCCCTGGAGCCGCCGCTGCTCTCGGTCTGCGTCGAACGCCAGGCCGAGCTGCACGATGTCATCCTGGCGGCGCCGGGCTTCGCGGTAAACATCCTCGAAAGCTCCCAGGAGGCGCTGGCGCGCCGATTCGCCGACCCGCACGAGGACCGGTTTCAAGGGGTGGGCTATCAGACCGGGCCCCAGGGAGAGATCCTGCTGGGCGGCGCCATCGGCTACATCGGCTGCCGGCGCTACGCCCAGTATCCCGGGGGCGACCACAGCATCATCATAGGCCTGGTGACCAGCGGCTCCACCACCGAGGGCCGCCCGCTGCTCTACTACCGCGGCGGCTACGCCGCGCTCGGATGAAGCTGATGGAGCCGTTGCTGCTCAGCCCGGTCGGCGCGGAGCTGCTGGACGATCCCGCCGCCGATCCCCGCGCGGTGTCGCTCTCGCTGGAGAACATCGCGCGGGCCAACCGCTGGTTCGGTGGCGCCGCCGCCGTGCGTCACGGGCTCATCCGGATGCTCCAGGGCCTGCCGGCGGGGACCTGCCTCACCCTGCTCGACATCGGCACCGGCATCGGCGACCTGCCCCTCATGGCCATGCGTCTGGCGCGGCGGCGCGGCCTGCAGCTGGTGCCGGTCGGGCTGGAGCGGAGCCCGGTGGCCGCGCGGCTCGCGCGCCGGGCGGGGCTCCCCACTGCGGTGGCGTGCGGGGGCGCGCCACCGGTGCGCGCGCGGTCGGTCGATTTGGTGCTGGTAAGCCAGCTGCTGCACCATCTCGCCCGGCCCTCCGCCATCCGCCTGCTCCGGAATTGCGATCGGCTGGCGCGACTCGGCGTGATCGTGGCGGACCTGCGCCGGAGCCGCCTGGGGCCACCTGCCTTCTGGCTCGGTGCGCGGGCGCTGAGGTTCGACCGGATAACCCGGGCGGACGGAATAACCTCCATCCGGCGCGGGTATACCACTGGAGAGCTTCGCGCCCTCCTGGCGGCAGCGGGGGTCGACGCGCTGGTCGAGCGCCGGCCGGGGCTCCGGCTGGTGGCCACCTGGCGGCCGGCGGCCAGGTGATGCGTACCGTCGACCGGATCCGGATGCGGGCCGCACCCGCCCGGGTGCTCGATGCGGCGGTGGAGGTGGAGCGGTGGCCGGCGCTGCTCGGCCACTACCGCTGGGTGCGGATGCTGGAGCGGCGGGGCGAGGGCGGTCTGGTGGAGATGGCGGCTTGGCGGCCCTTCGGGCGATTGCGCTATCCCACCTGGTGGGTGTCGGAGATGCGGGTGGATCGGGAGGCGGGGGAGGTACACTATCTTCACGTTCGGGGCATCACGACCGGCATGGACGTGGTCTGGCGGATCGAGCCGGTGGAGGAGGAGACCGACGTGACCATCGTGCATCAGTGGACCGGGCCCCGCTGGCCGCTCATGGGCAGAGCCGCCGCCAACTGGGTCATCGGCCCGGTGTTCATCCACGGGATCGCCTCGCGCACCCTCGCCGGAATCCGGCGCGCGGTTGAGGTGCCCCGTGTCTGAGCCGCGCCGGGTAGTCATCACCGGTGTCGGGGCCGTCACCCCGATCGGTCTGGGCGTCGAGGGACTCTGGGCCGGGCTCCAGGAGCGGCGCTCGGCGATCCGCTGCATCACCCGGTTCGATCCCTCGGTGTTCAAGTCGCGCATCGCGGGGGAGGTCGATGACTTTGTCGCCACCGACCATGTCGAGGAGCGACGCGCCCGCCGGCTGGACCGCTACTCCCAGTTTGCCATCGCCGCCACCCGCATGGCGCTGGCCGACGCCGAGCTCGACCTGGCCCGGGAGGACCCCGACCGGGTCGGGGCCATGATGGGTACGGCGCTCGGCGGCGTCGCTCACGGGGAGCGGCAGTACAACAACTTCCTCACCCAGGGCCCCCGCGCGGTCGATCCGTCGCTGGCGCTGACGGTCTTCGCCGGCGCGGCGAGCTGCAACATCGCCATCGAGTTCGGCTGCACCGGCCCCAATTCGACCAACGGGATGAGCTGCGCCTCGGGCGCCATCGCCATCGGGGACGGCTTCCGCGCCATCGTTCGGGGCGATGCGGACGTGATGATCGCCGGCGGCGCGGAAGCGCCGCTCGCGCCCCTCTGCTTCGGGGCCTTCGCCATCATCCGGGCGATGTCCACCCGGAACGACGATCCCGCTCACGCGAGCCGTCCCTTCGACGCGGCGCGGGACGGCTTCGTGATGGCGGAAGGCGCGGCCGTGCTGCTGCTGGAGGAGCGAGGGCGGGCGCTGGCGCGGGGGGCGCCGATCTACGCCGAGGTCTGCGGATTCGGCCTCACCAACGACGCCCATCACATGACCGCCCCCCGGCCCGACGGTCAGCAGGCCGCACGCGCCATCCGGCGGGCGCTCGACGAGGCGCGCGTGGCGCCCCAGGACATCGGCTACATCAACGCCCACGGCTCGTCGACGCCGCTCAACGATCCGACCGAGAATCTGTCGATCAAGCAGGTGTTCGGAGAGCACGCCCACCGGCTGGCATTGAGCGGCACCAAGGGATATTACGGCCACGCGCTCGGTGCCAGCGGCGCCATCGAAGCCGCCATCTGCGCCCTCGCGGCGCGGCGCGGTTGGGTGCCCCCGACCCTCAATCTCGAGACCCGCGATCCCGCCTGCGATCTCGCCCACGTGACCGGCGATGGACAGGCGATCACTCCCGAGTATCTGCTCAGCAACTCCTTCGGCTTCGGCGGGATCAACGCGGCGCTGGTGTTTCGGCGCGCGGACGCCTAGATTCGCGGCCGTCCCGACCGCCAGTCGACATCAACAGAGGAACGCCGATGCCTTCGCTGTTTCGCAGCTCGCTCGCCGAAGGGTTGGGAACGTTCGGGCTGGTCTTCATCGGCACCGGCTCGGTCATCACCAAGTATTACCCCGATGCCAATTACGGCGTGCTCGGCGTCGCGGTCGCGCATGCCCTGGTGCTGTCGGTCATGATCACGGCCACCATGAGCATCTCCGGCGGCCACCTCAACCCGGCGGTCACGCTGGGACTGCTCTCGGCCCGCCGGACCAACGCCTCCACCGCCGGTGCCTACATCGTCGCCCAGCTGGTGGGCGCGGTCCTCGCTTCGCTGCTGATCCGGATGATCTACCCGGTGGCCGTCTGGCGGGCTCCCTCGCTGGGCACGCCGACCATCGCGGGCAGCGTCACTCTGATGCAGGCGCTCATCATCGAGGCCGTGCTCACCTTCTTCCTGGTCTCCGCCGTGTTCGGCACCTGCGTCAATCCGGATGCGCCCAAGGTGGGCGGCTTCGGCGTGGGGTTGGTGCTGTTGTTCGACATCATCGTCGGTGGCCCGCTCACCGGCGCCGCGATGAACCCTGCGCGCGCCTTCGGCCCGGCCCTGGTCTCCGGGCAGTGGGTCGGACATCTGGTCTATTGGGTGGGGCCGATCGTGGGTGGAGTGCTGGCGGCATTGTTCTGGGAGCACCTGCTGCTGCCGAAGAGGGTCGCAGGGTGAGGCAGGGTGGGGCAAGGTGACTGTGGGGACGGCATTTTCCCCTGCCTCACCCTGCCTCAGGCCCCACCTTCCCTCACCTTCCCCTCCGCGCCCGGCTCCACAATCTCAACAGGTACCCGATCAGAATCACCGGCGCCACGATGTATGCCGCCACCATATAGCCGCCGTTCGCGGGGGGCTCAGGTAACATCTCCGCCCTCCTCGCGTGCTTCCGCCATCGCCAGCCCGTAGCGCAGCATCACCAGCCCGATGTAGAGCAGGGTGAACACCGCCATCGAGAGCAGCAGCGTTCGCAGCATCTCGGGCGGTAGCGACGGGGCGCTGGGTTTGAGGACGATCGGCTGCGGATGAAGCGTGCGGAACAGGTAGACGCTCAGGTGAATGAAGGGCACCAGCAGCATCCCCAGGATACCCACCACCGCGCTGAAGCGCGCCCGCTCGGCCGGATCGTGCAGCGCGGCCCTCAGCGCCAGATATCCCACGAAGAGAAAGAACAGGAACAGCGTCAGCGTGAGCCGTGCGTCCCAGGTCCACCAGGTACCCCAGATCGGCTTGGCCCAGATCGGCCCGGTGGTGAGCATCACCCCGGCGAACACCACCCCCACCTCCGCCGACGCGGCGGCGAAGCGATCCAGCCGCGGATCCTGCAGCCACAGGTAGAGCGCGCTTCCGATCCCGACCAGGGAGAACCCCAGCAGCGCGCACCAGGCCGCCGGCACGTGGAGGTAGAAGATCTTCTGCGCCATCCCTTGCCGCGCCTCCACCGGGGTGAAGCGGATCGCCAGGACATAGACGCCCGCCAGGCCGAGCAGCGCCGCCACGCTGGTTCGGAGGCCCCGGGTCATGATGCGCGCGGCGGGATCGGTCATCGTCATTCGTCCACCACTGCGGGAAAGACCATGGTACAAAGCGTCACGAAGACCACGTCGTAGAGGGCCAGCAATCGCAGCCAGCCGAGCATCTCGCTCATCGGCCGGCCGGCGAGGAGCCGGGCCGTCACCTGCACCGCACCGATCAGCGGCGGCACCATGAACGGCAGCAGCAGCACCGGCAGCATCAACTCGGCGAAGCGGGTCCGCACTGCCATCGCGCTGAAGATCGTCCCCACCGACACGAAGCCGATCGTCGCCAGCACCGTGACCCCGAGGATGCCGGGCAGCGCCGCCCGCAGGTCCACGTTGAAGAAGAGCACGAACAGCGGCAGCGTCACCGCCTCCACCGTGCCCACGAACGCCAGATTGGCCAGCAGCTTTCCGCCGAAGAGCGCGCTCCGGGGCAGTGGGGCGAGCAGCAGACCGTCCAGCGCGCCGTGCTCCCGCTCGATGGTGAACGCCCGGTTGAGTGCCACCATGGCCGCCAACGCGAAGGTCACCCACAGCACACTCGGCGCGAGGTCGGCGGCGGAAAGCGCCGTGGGGTCCCGGGCGAAGTTGAACACCACCAGCACCAGCGCCGCGAACACGATGGCCGAGAGCAGCGCCGTCCGGCTCCGGAGCTCGGCCCGGATGTCCTTCCCGGCGACCGCCAGCGCCAGGCGGAGCGTCTCAGGCATCGATCCAGGTCCGGTACCGCGGCAGAAACTCTTCCAGGGTGCCGCTGCGCGGTTGATCCGCCACCCATCGGCCATCCACCATCACCGCGACCCGCGTGGCGATCTCCCACACCTCCGCGAGGTGGTGCGTCACGATGACCATGCCGAGCCCGTCCGTCAACCGCTCCCGAAGCATTGCGCGGAGGCGGGCGGCGGCTCCCGCGTCCAGCGCCGTGAACGGCTCGTCCAGCAGCAGCACCCGGGGCCCGTGCAGCAGGGCGCGTGCGATCGCCGCGCGCTGCAGCAGCCCGCGACTGAGTCGCCGGGGCGATGCGTCGCACCGATCGGCCAGCCCCGCGGCCTCGAGCGCCTCCCGGGCTGCCGCTGCCGGATGCGGAAGGCCGTACAGCCGCGCGGCGAACGTGAGATTCTCGGCCAGGGTCAGATCATCGTAGAGCAGCGACTGGTGGGAGAGGAGACCGATGGCGCGGCGGGCCGCGTCGTTGCCCCGAAGCGGGCGGCCCAGCACGCGAACCTCGCCGGCCGAAGGCCGGAGCAGGCCCGCCAGCAGGCGCAGCAGGGTGCTCTTTCCGGCGCCGTTGGGGCCGGCCACCGCGAGCACCTCGCTGGGCGCG
This sequence comes from Gemmatimonadales bacterium, assembly GCA_036265815.1. Classification (NCBI taxonomy): domain Bacteria; kingdom Pseudomonadati; phylum Gemmatimonadota; class Gemmatimonadia; order Gemmatimonadales; species Gemmatimonadales bacterium. The sequence continues at coordinate 94,148 of DATAOI010000113.1, read as the reverse complement.
AGCGTCAGGTCGATGTCGTGGAGGACACGCACCCGGCCGAACCAGCGGCGGAGACCACGCGCCTCCAGCACGGGAGCGGCCGGGTCGGCGGCTCCGTCACAGGAGGGCATCGATCCGCGCGCCGAGCTCGTCGAGGCGGAACGGTTTGACGATGTAGCCGGAGTGGGGAAGATCGAGGACCTTGAGCTGAGGCTCGATGCTCATGTACGCGGTGGTGATGATGACCGGCAACTTCGGCTGAGTGACTCGGATCCTCCGAAGCAGTTCGACCCCGTCGGTGTCCGGCAACCGCATGTCCAGCACCGCCACGTCCGGCTTGTGCTCGGCCAACAGGCTCATGGCCTCGGCGCCGGTGGAAGCGAACACCAGGTCGTACCGGGGCTGAAAGGCGCGCTCGTAGCTGAGTCGTAGAGCAGGCTCGTCCTCGACAATCAGGACGCGCCGTCGACGCTGCGGCTGGGTCATGCGACATACCCTGCGGCCCTGCGGCGCCGCCGGAGAAGGAATGAGGTGCCAGCCCGGTAGACTAATCGGTTCCGAGAGAACCGTCCATAGCACGACGGCGCCGCAATATTGCTGCGGCGCCGCTCATTCGTGGGCCAACTCGATGGTGAAGAGATCGTACAGTTTGGTGAGCACGAGGAGAAAACGGATCTCCTCGTTCGGATTCCGCAGGACCACGGCCTGGCGCCGTTCGGCGGCGTGCCGCTGGATCAGCATCAGGGCGCCGAGCCCAGCCGAGTCGATCTGGCGCGTCCCGGTGAGATCGACGACCAGGCGACCGCCGCCTTCCGGCATCTCCTCCAGCAACTGGACCGCGCGCCGGCGGATCTCTATGCGCGTTTCCAGCCCGAGATTCTCGGGCGCGGCCAAGCCGCGTTCCACCTCCTGCGGGGACCTCATCACTCCTCCTTCGGCACCGAGCTATCTCACCATCCTCCGGTGAGACCTCTAGTTTTGCGGCCCCGGATCGCTCCGGGTGTGCTCTTATCGGGCGGATTGACGCCTCGCCGCAGGCTACTTCGCGGCTGCGCCCCTGAGAAAGGCGAGACTGGTGCCAGTAGACGCAAGCCTTTGGGGATACTGCGCTTGCGGCAGTAGTCGGCCTCGAGGGCAGGCATGTCGCCGTCGCACTCCGCGGCATTGTACCGCAAAAATACGAGGCTGGTAAGAGGGCGCTTCGGGGACTGGCCCGTCTAAAACTGGATCTGGGCACCCAGCTCTACCACCCGGTTGGGCGGCAGTCCGAAGAAGGCCGTGGCCGACCGCGCGTTACGGGTCATCAGGATGAAGAGCTTCTTGCGCCAGACCGCCATCCGGCCAATGGCGGAGGCTGCCCCGTCGGTGGGCGGGACCGCACTCGCCCGTTTCGACGAATTGGTGGCGATCAGGGTTTCCCGGCCGAGGTAGAACGTGGTCTCCATCAGCTTCATCGTCACCGGGCGACTGCTGGCGTCGGGGCGGCCCAGCGCCTGGAGCACGCCCGGCACGTCGGGGGTCTCCATGAACCCGTAGTGCGCCACCACCTGGTAGAACCCCTGGCCCAGCTCCCGGCACTCGGCCCGGTCCTGGGCCGGAACGTGCGGAATTCCCTCAGTCACGATGGACATCAGCATCACCTTCTCGTGCAGCACCTTGTTGTGCTTGAGGTGATGCAGCAGGACCGGTGGCGCGCCGCTGGCATCGGAGGTGAGGAACACGGCGGCCCCGGGCACTCGGTGGGGCTTCCACCGTCCCACATCCGCCAGGAACAGGTCCATCGGGATGGTGTTCTCCCGCACGATCTCCAACAGCCGTTGGCGGCCCCGCTTCCAGGTCGTCATCAGCACGCCGACCCCGGCGGCGATGGCCAGGGGCACCCAGCCCCCGTGCTCGATCTTGAGCACGTTGGCCCCGAGAAAGGCGAAATCGAAGCTGAAGAAGAATCCCGCCAGCACCATCACCCGCCAGAGCGGCCAATGCCAGCGGGCCCGGGCCACCACGGCAAACAGAAGCGTGGTGATGGACATCGTCCCGGTGACCGCGATCCCGTACGCCGCTCCCAGCGCCGTGGTGGACCGGAAGCCGAGCACGATCAGCAGGGTGCCTACCATCAGCGCCGCATTCACCTCCGGGACGTAGATCTGCCCCACCTCCCGGGCCGACGTGTGGACGATCGTCAGGCGAGGGCTGTATCCCAGCTGCACCGACTGCTGCGCCAGGGAGAAGGCACCCGAGATGAGCGCCTGCGAGGCGACGATTGCCGCAAGCGTCGAGATGACCAGCAGCGGATACAGCAGCGACCGAGGGGCGAGCAGGTAGAACGGATTGGCGATCGCCGCCGGCTCGCGCAGCAGGAGACTCCCCTGCCCGAAGTAGTTGAGCAGCAGGCAGGGCAGCACCAGGCAGAAGAAGGCCAGCCGGATCGGCCGCTTGCCGAAGTGCCCGATGTCCGCATACAGCGCCTCGGCGCCGGTCACTGCCAGGAACACGGCGCCCAGCACCGCGAACCCGGTGAACCCGTGGGCCAGGAAGAAGCGGACGGCGTAGGCGGGATTGACCGCCGCCAGGATCTCGGGCGCCCGGGCGATCTCCATGCCGCCCAGCGTTCCGATGGTCAGGAACCAGATCAGAGTGATCGGCCCGAACATGCCCCCGACCCGGGCCGTGCCCATCTTCTGGAACATGAACAGCAGGAACAGAATGGCGACCGTCACGATCACCACGAAGCGCCCCAGCTCCGGCGCGGCTACCTCCAGTCCCTCCATCGCGCCCAGGACCGACATGGCCGGTGTGATGACGCCGTCGCCGAACAGCAGTGCGGTGCCGAAGACGCCGAGCAGCACGAGCAATCGCCGCCGGCGTCCGCCGATCCGGTCCTCCCCCCGCTGCATGAGCAGGGCGAGCATGGCCAGCACGCCGCCTTCCCCCCGGTTGTCGGCCTGGAGGATGAAGACGAGATACTTGATGGCCACGACCAGGATGAGCGACCAGAGGATGAGCGAGAGGATGCCGTAGACGTTCAACGCATTGGGTACCAGACCATACTCTGGCCCGAAGCAGGTACCGATGGTGTACAGCGGACTGGTGCCGATGTCGCCGTAGACGACGCCCAGCGCCGTGAGCGAGAGTACGGCGAGCCGCTTCCCGGTGGGCGGCGGCGGCTCGGCGTGCTGAAAGCGGGTGGCCACCGGAAGCGAGACAGTCCCGGCGAGCGCGCCGGCGGAGGACCGATCAGGACCGGCGGTCACGGATCGCTTCCAAGCCCGAGGCCGACACCGTGGCCTGCCGCAGGTCGAGCAGGCTCGCGGTCAACACGCCCACGATGATCACCGCCGAGCCGACGCACCAGCGGCAGATGGCGTGGATGACGAACAGCTCGAGCGAGGTGAGATACGCGGTGAAGAGGACTCCACCGCCGGCGAGCCCGGTGAGCAGGAGGGCCGGCCAGCGGCGGCCGGCGAGCCGCGGCTGCAACCCGATCAGCCCGACCGCGAGCAACGTCGCGTACCCCAGCATGCCGATCAGCGACACCTCGATTCCGCCAAACCGGCTCCAGACGCTCTGCTGCACCGTCTCGCAGCCGCCGCTCCCGCAGGCCAGCGTCCCGATGCGCCCGATCTTGTAGAGATACAGGTAGGCGGAGAGGAAGAGCCCGAGAAGGCTCATCATCGCCGCGCCCATCCGGTAGATCATTGGGTGGCGTGTGGCGCCAGCGAGTCGACCAGTCGAGTGATCGCGTCGGAGTCGAAACGGCCCTGGTAGAGCCGGCCGCCGACCAGGAGCGTGGGCGTGGAGTTCACTCCGAGCCGGACGCCTTCCTCATAGCTCGCCTGGATGCGTCCGGCGAACTTGCCGGCAGTCATGCAGTCGTCGTACCGGGTGACATCCAGCCCGTTCTCCTTGGCGTAGCGACGGAAGATCCCAACGGCATCCCGGGCCGTGGCCCACTCCGACTGCCCTTCGTAGATCCGCTGATGCTGTGCCCAGTACTTCCCCTGGTCGTCGGCGCAGGCCGCCGAATGAGCCGCCAGCCGGGAGAAGGGGTGCTGCTGCAGCGGGAAGTCCCGGTAGCGCCAGCGGAGCCGGCCGGTGTCGATCAGCCGTTGCTCGATGGTGGGCATCTGCAGCGTGGCGAAGGTCTGGCAGAAGGGACACTGAAAATCGGCGAACTCGGTGATCTCCACCGGCGCGGTCGCCGCCCCCTTCACGTAGCCATGGAATCCGGCGGTGTCGGATGCCGTCACCGTGACGTTGGCCGGGATGCTCACCGTCGCGGGCTTGGCCAGCAGATAGCCCAGCGCTCCGAGTCCCAGGACGGCGACGGCTACGAGGATCGCGTAGAATCGCTTCATTCCGACCGGCGTCGCCGCCATGGCTCGTCATCCTCCGGATCGTCCGGAAACAGGGGATCCTGCCGCTGCGCCTCGTCCACGATCCGGCGGCGCTCGGCCACGTCGGGCGTGTCGTACGTGCAGCGGACCTCGTAGTGGAACAGCTCGCTCCGCGCATCGCCCATCAGCCGCAGCAGCTCCGGAGTCCCCCGCAGCAGTTGACCGGCGCGGTCGAGCTCCTGGATGCGCGCGGCCAGCGCGCGCAACAACGCGGAGAGGCGGTCCGCCCTCGCATCGTCGTACACCTCGTCATGCTCTGCCATGGCTACCTCGGGGGCACCCTGGCGCCCCCGGTCAAGTTCATGTGTTTGCTGCCGATAAACATAATCAAAGGCCGGCGTCTCAGGGGAAACGGCGGGTTTGCACCAAATGGTGCAACCGACTATACTTGAACGTTGTAGACCGGGGTTCGATCGTAGAAATAGTACGCCAAAAGGAAGCTGAATGGTCAAGAAGAAAATCCGGCAAGACCCTGACGCGGTGTCCTTCGCCCAGGCGCGCGACGAGTTGTTCAGTCATGTCCTCCGCTGTGGCGTCATCGACGCCCTTCCGGAGCATCAGAAGGACTGGTTCGATGACACCATGCTCTACCTGGCAGACCGATACGACGCCCTGACGGATGAGGAGCTGAGCCAGCTGCGCGTGCTCGGCGAGCGCTTCTGCCAGCCAGTCCAGCGGAAGGTCGAGACGGTCGAGGGCGCCACCGCGTAAATCAGCCGCAAGACACGATCGCCCCGACGCACCATGCGTGTGTCGGGGCGATCTTCATTCCGGGCCCGGGAGTCCTGTCCGGCGCATGCGCCAGCGGTATCCCGCCGCAAGGCGGGCACCCCCGCCGACTCCGGCCTCCACGAACCAGCCGGCTGGCCGGCCCGGACTCGCCTCCAGCCCCAGCGCGAGAACCAGATAGCCCTGGTCCACCGGCCCACCTACCACCGCGAGACCCCCGGCTCCGTAGATCCCCACCCCGCGGCGGCGGTCCGGGTTGAGGAGAAAGTGGGCCAGCAGCTCGCCTCGCCAGGCCGCCTCTCCCCTGCTGGCACCGACACCCGCCGCCAGTGACACCCGGGTCCGGAGCGAGGTCCGGATTGCGCCCGAGACTCCCCCCACCACCAGGGCGGGGTCCGACGCCGTCACGGTTGTCTGAAGACCGATCTCCCGCACCTGCTGGGCAGCCAACGGTGAGGCGGCGAGCAGCAGCGCCGCCGACCACCGCTCAGCCCAGCGTGAATCCACTGGTGATCCGGATATCCGGAGCGAGCGAGTGCAGGACCGAGCAGTACTTCTGGATGGAGAGGTCGATCGCCCGGCGGGCCTTCGACTCGTCCAGTCCTTCGCCCGCGAGATGATAGTGCAGGTGCATCGCGGTGTAGCGGCGCGGCTCCTCCTCCCGCCGCTGCCCGCTCGCCTCGAGACGGAACTCCCGCAGCCTCACCCGCATCTTCTCGAGCATCAGCACCACGTCCGCACCGCTGCACGCGCCGGCCGCCAGCAGCAGGGTCAGCATGGGGCCTGGAGCAGCGGCGTTGTCGCCATCGATCGTCGTCTCGGGACCCCCCGGTTCGCCCCCGCGGAACATGAGGCCGGCCTGCCAGCGCAGGCTGGCCCGTTTGGTCTCGACCGTCACCTGATTCCTCCGACCGATCGCCCGGCGGTTTCCGCCGCGCGATAGTAGTCCCAGATGGCGTAGAGCGCGACCGCCGTGGTGGCCCAGGCGAGCTCGCGAAGGTGGGGCGAGTCCGCCAGGAACGCCATCAGGGTGAGCACCTGGGCCACGGTCACGGCCTTGCCGCCGGCGCGGGCGGGAATCGCCCGGGGCCGCTTGGACACCAGGGTCGCCACGAAGGCGACGGTGGCCACGATGTCCCGCAGCAGGACGCCGATGATCTCGTAGATCTCCAGGCGCCCGCTCAGGGCCACGACCCCGAACGCCGAGGCCATGAACAGCTTGTCGGCCACTGGATCGATCACCGCGCCGAAGCGGGAGCTGCCGAACCGGCGGGCCAACTGACCGTCGAGCAGATCGGTTGCCGCCGCGGTCGCCAGCACGGCGAAACGCCAATCGTTGGAGACCAGCGGGAACGCCACCGCCAGAGGAATCCGGACCACGCTCAGAAGATCGGCGATGGTCCAGTCGCGTCGGTCTTGCTCGCCCATCTGGCGCGGACTAGCTTCGGACGGCATGGCGTAGAAGATACCCTACCCGCCCGCGCCTGACGCCGCCGAGACTCTCGCGTGCAGCCTTCCTTCGATCACCAACTGCTGGAGCTCACCTCGGTGCCCGGCGCCCGTCTTGCCGACGCCCACGGTCTCTCGGCGGTCGTCGTCGCGGCCGCGGGGGCGGTGGGCATGCCGGCGCTGGGGCCGCCGGTCGTGCGGGATGGTCCGGGCGGCGTCGTGATCGCCATGCTGTGCCGCGAGGGGCACATCGTGCTCCACACCGCGCCGGCCGAAGGACTCTGCCTGGTGGATATCGTCGCCCGCGCCCCGGCGGACCCGCGGAAGGGCGTCGAGGTGATCGCGCGGCGATTGGGAGTATCGGCCGAGCTGGCCTAGGGGATCGCACCAAGGGCGGCGAGCCTCGGCCGGACGGCCCCGGTGCCACGAATGACTCCTTCCACGCGCCGTGAGCGGTCGAGGCACCGCACCGCAACCCGCTGCACGTCCTCGGCGGTGACCCGTCGAAATGCGTCCGCCGGATCGATCAGCTCGCTCAAGCCGCGTCCCGCCACCCAGGCGTCCAGAATCTCGCCTGCAACCGCGCCTCCGCTCTGCCGGCTCACTTCGGCCTGGCCCGCGAGGTAGTTGATGGCCTGCCTGAGCTCCGGCTGGCTGACCGGCTCGCCGGCGAAGCGGTCGAGCTCCTCCAGCATAGCCTCCCGGGCTTCGTCTTCCCGCTCGGGCGAGGTGGCGATGTAAGTGACCAGTGCCCCGGCGCGGGCCTTCTGCCAGGCGGACGCGACCACCGTGTAGGCCAGCGATCGACGGTCGCGCAGCGCTTCGAACAGCCTCCCTCCCAGCCCGCTCGCGACCGCGGCCCAGACCTGTGCCGCGGCCCGGTCGGTATCGCCTCGGCCCGGACCGGGAAACCCCATGGCGAGGGCCGCTTGTGCCTTCTCCCGGCGCACCACCCGGCTGGGCGCCCCACCCGGCTCGTTCACGACCCAGTCGACCGGCGGCAGACGATCCAGCGCGGGCCGCGTGGGGTGACCCTGAAATACCCCCGCCAGGATCCCCGCTGCCTCGTCCGGGTCCACCTCGCCCACGGCGATCACGACCGGTCTGATGCCAAGCAGGGCGGCCTCGTGCCAGGCACGGACGTCGGCGGCCGTGAGGCCTGCCAGGGTATGGGGAAGTCCCATCACCGGCAGGCCATACCCCTGCCCGCCGAAGGCGATCTCGAAGGCCAGCTGGAACGGATAGCGGAACATGTCGTCGGTCACCTGCTCCGCCTCGGCGACCAGGAGCCCTCGCTCCAGCTCCACGTCCGCGGCGGAGAGATGCGGGGTGCGGTACACCAGATCGATCAGCGACGCGGCTTCGGCCAGATGCTCTGCCAGGACGGTGGTGCCCAGACCGAGCCAGTCGGAGGCCGCCGTCGGAGTCAGGGTTCCGCCCAGTCGCTCGAAGGCGAAGGCCAATCCGCCGGCATCGAGCCCGCCCGCTCCCCGCACCGAGCTTCGCACCGTAAGCGAGCCGAGCCCCGCCTGGGACGGGGGATCGAAACGTGCGCGCGGCGCGTAGAGGCCCAGCGTCACCAGCGGAACACCCGGCTTCCGCCGGAGCAGCAGGTCCACGCCCGCGAGAGCGACGTGGAGGACCTCGGCCTCCCGGCGGCCAGTCACGAAAGCCGGCGGCTGGCGCGTGGGAAGAGACACCTGGGTGACCGGCAACGGCTCGAGTCCGGAGAGCGCGAACGGCCGCCCGAGCGCGTCCACGGTCAGCTCGGTCCCATCCCCGTCGGGCAGGTAGGCCACGCCGGCCACGCCCTCCGGATCCAGATAGCGGGCGGCAACGGCCCTCGCGTCGTCCGGCCCGACGGCGCCGAGCGCCTCGTACTCCCGATCGAGGAACGAGAAACCGTCGAGCGCCTCGGCCGCGGCCAGGGAAGCGGCGCGACCTTCCATCGACTCCAGACGGCGGGCCCAGCGCGCCCGCAGCAGCGTCTTGGCCCGCTCGACGTCCTCCTCCGTCGGCCCCAGCATCGAAAGGCGCGCCACCGACTCGGCGACGCCCTCGAGCGCGGCGGTGATCCGGTCGGGCGCGAGCTCCGCCGAGATACTGAAGACACCGACCTCGGTGGGAGCGTAGTTGTGGGCCGCGGCCCAGGTCACGATTCCCGGCTCGCGGAGGCGGGCGTGCAACCAGCTCCCCCGGCCCGAGCCCAACACCGCCGCGGCGACATCCAGCGCGGCGGAGTCGACGTGCAGCGGTGGCACCGTTCGCCACCCGAGCGCCAGCTCCGCCTGGGTCACGTCGCCGCGCAGGGTGCGGACTCGCACGTCGCGGTGGGGCGGCTCGTCGGGCGAGTGGTCGACCGCGCCCGGTCGGGCCGCCCAATCGGCGTATCGGGCGGCGGCCAGCGCGAGCGCCCGCTCCGGCTCGACCGCTCCCACGATCGCCACGATGGTGCGCTCGGGCACATAGCGGGACTGGTAATACTGCCACAGGTCGTCCCGGGTGAGCGCGGCCAGCTCGGCCTCGTGCCCGATGCGCCAGCGGCGGATCCGGTGGCGGTCGAACATCACCTCGTGCAGCGTTTCGTATGTGACCGAGGACGGCGTGTCCAGCTTGCGTTTGGCTTCCTGGATGATGACCTGCAGCTCGCGGGCGAGCTCACCCGGGTCGATCAGCGAGTGGCGGAGGGCGTCGGATTGGATGTCGAGCGCCGCTGCCAGCCCGGAGGCGGGCAGGACGGCGAAGTAGTTGGTGTGGTCGTAGCTGGTACTGGCGTTGAGATATCCTCCCGCGCTCTTGGTCTCCCGGGCGATGGCGCCGACGCCCCGGCGCTCGGTGCCCTTGAAGAACATGTGCTCGAGAACGTGGGAGATGCCGATCCAGCGGTCAGGCTCGTCGAAAAAGCCCGCCTGGACGTGGGTGACCACGGCGACTACGGGAGCGGAGCGATCCTCCTGGACCAGCAGCGTCAAGCCGTTGGGCAATACCTGGCGGAGGACGCCGGCGGTCCAGAGCGTCGGAGTGGAGGACACGGTGGGCCGCCTCTACATTACGATTCGCAGCACGCCGGCTTCGGCGCTACCACGAATGAAGGCCTCCGCGTCGGTGGTGGGGATGACGACACCGGTCTCGGTCTGCCCCCGCCGAGCCAGGCTCGCCATGAAGTCGCTGAGGGAGCCGTGGGCCCATTCGCGGTCCGCGGCTTTCATCTGCAGCAGGATCTCGTCCCAGGTCCCCCGGATCGCCTGCCCGCCCAAGGTCACGACCAGGTGGGATTCGCCCTGGCCCGGCCGCTTCTGCATCGCATGGAGCTCGCTCAGGAGGGTGCCGAAGAGCTCCAGCTGGTGCGGGTCGCGCACCGTGCCGTCGGGCTGCTGTGCTTCCACTTCGGCGAGCAGCATGTCGATCGGGTCGGGCTCGCCGGCCACCTCGCTCAGGCGCGCGAGCCAGGGCGTCAGCTCGGGATCTTCGTCGGGCAGGCGGTAGACCGTCTTCTTGAGCTCGATGTGCCGCCAGATGCCCAGCTCGTCGAAATGGTCCTCCGGCTGGGTCCGTTCCAGCTGGTGCAGCGCCGCCTCCGTCTCCCCCCGGTCGTAGAGCAGGTTGGCGAGATAGATCCTCGCCTCGGCGTAGCCGGCATCGATCTCCAGCGCGCGGCGGAGCCAATAGAGCGAGCCCGCGTCGTTGCCCAGGCGATGCGAGGCGTACCCCAGGCACGCGGCCGCATCCGGCGAATCGGGGTGGGCCGACGCCGCCAGATCGAAGAACCGGTGCGCGGGCCCCACCAGACCCTCGCGAAAGAGGGCCCGTCCCACCTGCAGCATCAATTCGTGGTCGTCCTGAAAGCCCAGCTGGAGGATCCGCTCGAACGCCCGCATCGAGCCTGGGCGGTCGCCCACCTTGAGCAGGGTCTCCCCCAATCCGGCCAGGCCGTCTTCGTGGTCGGGGTCCAGGGCCAGGGCCTGCTCGAAGCTCCGCCGGGCCCAGGCGTACTCCTCCCGGGCGAGGTGGGCATAGGCCCTTCCGACATGGAGCTCGACAGCATGGGGGTAGAGCGAGATGCCTTCCTTGAGGATCGTCAGGGCTTCATCGTACCGGCCTTCATTATAGAGGTGATGCGCTTGTTCGTCGAAGTCGTCGGAGCTGAGGAATGCGCCCGACATCGGCCGGCCTCCGGCGGGTAGGTTACTGCAACTTAGGAACTTCCGTGGTGGGGAGCAAGAGAACAGCGGGGGTTGTCTTGACGGGTTCGAGGGGGCTGATATATTACTGACCGGTCAGTTATTTATATTCCCACGCGAGAGGCACCCTTGGCAAGCCCCGATCCCACCGACACCGCCATCCCCCGCTGGCAACGCCGCCCCGAGGCCCGCCCCGAGGAGATCATCGACGCCGCCCAGCAGGTGTTCTGCGAGCACGGCTTCGCCCGATCCAAGCTGGAGGATGTGGCCCGACTGGCCGGGGTGAGCAAGGGCACGGTGTATCTCTATTTCGATTCCAAAGAATCCCTCTTCCGTGAGATGGTCCGGGCCAAGGTCGTCGCGGCCCTCACCGAAGCGGAGGAGATCGTCCGCAGCCATGAAGGCCCCTGCCGGGAGCTGCTGGCCGGACTGGTCCGGCGGATGTACCACCGGATGCGCAACGACCAGATGGCTCGGATCAGCCGGCTGGTCCATGCGGAGCTGAGCAACTTCCCGGAGCTGGCCAAGTTCTACTTCGAGGAAGTGATCCTCCGTGCCCGCCGGCTGGTGGAGGACGTGATCCGGCGGGGCGTCGAATCCGGCGAGTTCCGTCCGGTGGCGCACGGGTTCGCGGCGCGGGGACTGTGCTCTCTCCTGGTGCAGACCGCCCAGGTGCAGTGCTTCTTCCACCGCTTCGATCCCGGCGCCCTGTCCGAAGAGCAGACGCTCGAAGGCTTGATCGACCTGTACCTGAACGGTGTCCTGGCGCGCCCAACCGACCCGGGCCAGCTTCCGGCGCCTGACGCACTCTGAGGAATTGCCGCATGCCTCGCCTTCTGATCACCGTGGTGCTGCTCGCGCTGGGCTCGGTCGGTCCGCTCGGCGCCCAGCAGCAGCCCGTCACCCCGACCGGCCCCCTCACCCTGCTGCAGGCGATCTCGCTGGGCCGCCGCCAGGGAGTCGATGCCGCGGTCGCCCGGCTCAACGTGCGGGCGGCTGACGCCAAGGTCGGCGAGCGTCGGGCGGACCTGCTACCCAACATCAGCGGCAACGCCTCGTATCTGCGCCAGACTCTCAACCTCGATCAGTTCGGCATCCCGGTGGCCACCGGAGTCACCGACCCGTTCAACATCCTCACCCTGCAGCTCCGGGGCGAGCAGCTGCTGTTCGATGCCGGCACGATCACCCGGCTCCGGGCGGCGCGAGATACCGCGGTCGCGGCCGGCCTCGATGCTCAAGCCGTCGGCGAGATTGCCGGCGCCACGGCCGGACTCGCCTACCTCCGCGCGCTCAGCGCCAACGAGACGATCCGCGCGAGAGAGGCGGACAGCACCGTCGCGGCGCAGCTGCTCGGCCAGGCGCGCCAATTGGTCACGGCCGGCGTCAGTCCGGCCATCGACGCGACCCGCAGCGAAGTCAGTTTCGCCTCGGTCCGCACCCAGCTCGAGGTCGCCCGCAACGCGGCCGACCGTGCCCAGCTCGATCTGCTGCGCACGCTCGATCTTCCCTCGGGGACCCGGCTCCGGTTGGCCGATTCACTGGGCCTCGGCACCCTCGACCTGCCCCTCGCCCCCGATACCGCCGCTGCGTTTGCCCGGGAGCACCGGGCCGAGCTCGCCGCCGAGCGCAGCCGGACCAAGGCGGCCCGCAACTCGCTCACGGCCATTCGGCAGGAGAACCTGCCCAACCTCTCGCTCAACGGGGCCTATCAGCAGACCGGACGGCAGAGCAGTACCCTGGAGGGGAGCTACAACGTGCAGTTGCTGCTCAGCGTCCCGATTCTCGACGGATTCCGCCGGCAGAGTCGGGCCAAGGAGCAGTCCGCCCGCCTGGAGGTGCAGGAGATCCGGGAGCACGACCTGGTGAATCGGGTCGAGACCGAGGCACGGCAGGCCGTGCTCGACCTCGCCTCCGCCCAGCAGCAGGTAGCCATCGCCGGCGATCGGCTGCGCCTGGCGGAGCAGGAGCTGGCGCAGGCCCAGGAGCGTTTTCAGAGTGGGGTGGCCAGCAGCGTGGAGACGACCAACGCCCAGGGTTCGGTGATCGGCGCGCGTGACGCGCTGATCCAGGCCCGAGTGAATTACGGCACCGCCCGGGTGAGCGCCTACCGGGCCCTCGGTGTCATCGACCAACTGAAATAGACCGCGTACCCCGAACGAGACCGAACATGTCGACCGATATCGCAATTGACGTTCCCGCGACTGCCGCGCCCGAGGCGACCAAGTCCGGGTCCCGCCGTCTGACCATTCTGGTCGCGATCCTGCTGGTTCTCACCCTGGCCGGCTGGGGGGTGCGCCGATACATCTTCTCCCGGCACCATGTGACCTCGGACAACGCGCAGGTCGACGGTCACATCACGGTGATCAGTCCCCGGATTCAGGGCTTCATCGCCCGCGTGCTGGTGGAGGAGAATCAGCACGTCAAGGCGGGCGACACCCTCGTGGTGCTCGACGACCGCGACGTGGAAGTCCGGCTGCAACAGGCGGAGGCAGAGCTGCGCGACGCCCAGACCGCCGTCAGCTTGCGCGGCCGCGCGGGTCAGGCGGAGGCGCAGCTTCGGGCCACCCAGGCGCAGGCGGCATCGGCCGAGGCGGCGGTCGCCGCGGCCCAGGCGAATTTCCGGAAGGCCGCGGCCGACTTGGAGCGCTATCGCGGGCTGGCCGCCAAGCAGATCGTCTCCGCCCAGCAGCTCGATGCCGCCCAGGCGGCCTACGACGCCGCCAACGCCAACCTGATGGCGGCCCAGAAGCAGGCCGCGGCCGCAGGCAGTCAGGTCTCCGCCTCGGGCGCGGCGGTCCGGGGCGCCGATGCCCGGATGGCGGCCGCCCAGGCGGCCGTGGAGAACGCGCAGCTGCAGCTCAGCTATAGTGCGCTGCTCGCGCCGGTCGACGGGATGGTGGCCAAGCGCACCGCCGAGCCCGGAGCGCTGGTGCAGGTGGGACAGAACCTGATGTCGATCGTGCCCGACAAGGACATCTGGGTCACCGCCAACCTCAAGGAGACCCAGCTCGAGCACGTCCGGGTGGGCGACCCTGTGGAGTTCACGGTGGACGCGTACGGCGATCTCAAGTTCCAGGGCAAGGTCGAGAGCCTGAGCCCGGCCACGGGTGCGCGTTTCGCCCTGCTTCCGCCCGACAACGCCACCGGCAACTTCACCAAGGTGGTGCAGCGCGTACCGGTGCGAATCGCGGTGGAGCAGTCGGCCGACCCGGCGCACCCGTTGCGGCCGGGCATGTCGGTGGACGTCACCATCGCCACCGACTGAGTGGGCCATGGGCACCCTGGCGCTTCCCTCACCGGTCCGCGCGCTCTCGCGCGATGCGGTCTTTCGGGCCCGCTACGTCATCGCCTTCGCGGTGACTCTGGCGAGCGTGCTCGAGCTGGTGGACACCAGCATCGTGAACGTCGCGATTCCCCACATGATGGGGAACCTCGGGGCCACCCTCGACGAGGTGGCGTGGGTCAGCACCGGATACATCGTCGCCAACGTCATCGTGCTGCCGCTCACCAGCTGGCTCTCGGAGCGCTTCGGCCGGAGGAACTACTACACAGGCTCGATCCTGCTGTTCACGGCCGCGTCCTTCTTCTGCGGCAGCGCGCGGTCGCTCGAGGCCCTGGTGGTCTGGCGGGTGGTGCAGGGCATAGGCGGGGGGGCGCTCATCAGCACCGCGCAGGCGATCCTGTTCGACGTCTTTCCCCTGCACGAGCGCGCCAAGGCGATGGCCATCTTCGGCATGGGGGTCATGGTGGGCCCGACCCTGGGTCCTACCCTCGGCGGCTGGATCACCGACAACTACTCCTGGCCCTGGATCTTCTACATCAACGTGCCGCTCGGCCTGCTGGCCGGGTTCATGACCTGGCGCAACGTGCCCGAGCCGACCCACGCGGTGACGCGGAGCGACGGCGTGGACTGGCTGGGGCTGGTCTTCCTCATTCTCGGCATCGGCGCGCTGCAGATCCTGCTGGAGCGCGGCGAGTCGAAGGACTGGTTCGAGTCTCGCGAGATCATGGTCGAGAGCGTCGTCGCCGGGCTCGGGATGCTGCTGTTCATCTGGCAGGAGCTCCGCGTGAGGAATCCGATCGTCAACCTCCGTATCCTCAAGAACCGCCAGCTCACCGCCGGGGTGATCTTCGGTCTGATGCTCGGGTTCGCTCTCTATGCCAGCGTCTTTGCCCTGCCGGTGTTTCTACAGAATCTGCTGGGCTACACCGCCTGGGATACCGGCAAGGTGATCCTGCCCGGCGCCATCGCGGCCGCCATCACCATGGCCAGCATGGGGCGGCTCGCCCCCAAGATCGATGCGCGGGCACTGATCACTCTCGGCGTCCTCCTCTTTCTCTGGTCGATGTGGATGCACGCCCACCTCACCACCCAGAGCGGAACCGGCGACCTGTTCTGGCCCATGATTCTCCGGGGCGTCGGGCTGGGCTTCATCTTCGTCCCCTTGACCGGGGTGGCGGTGGCCGATCTCGAGCCCAACCAGCTGGCCCAGGGTACCGGCCTCTTCAACCTCTCCCGCCAGCTGGGAGGGAGCTTCGGCATCGCGGTCACCGCCACCTTGCTCACCCGCCTTACCGAGCGGAGCCGGGAGGCGCTGCTGCCCCATCTGACGGCCGGAGACTCGGTCACCCGGGGCTGGCTCCAGCAGGTGACCGGCCGGCTGCTCGGCGAGGGCGGTACCCTGGCACAGGCACAGATGAAGGCCCACGCGCTCCTAGAAGGCGCGCTGCACGCGCAGGCATCCATGATCGCCTTCGAGAAGGTATTCCTGATCATGGGCATCACGTTCACCTGCGCGCTCCCGCTGCTCTTCCTCTTCCGCACCGGACATCCCCGCGGCGGCGCCCCGGCCCACTGAGGCGCGCCGCCCGCCGCGGCTCCGGTGCTGGTGGCGAGGCCGGATCGGCGTAGCTTTCCCGCGTGACCTTCCAGCGTAAGCTCCTGCTCGGATTCTCCCTGATGGTGCTGCCCGCGCTCCTGGTCGGCGCGGAGGCGATCCGCAGCAACGTGCTGGAGCGCCGGGCGCTTCAGGCGCTGGGCGAGAGCATGTCCCGCACCCGCACCTACGCGGAGCTGGAGACCGCGATGTTCGACCAGAGCGAGGTGATCTGGCGCTATCTGAGCGGCCTCGATCCCGGGGCGCGGAAGGAGTTTCAACTGACCGGCGAGGTGGTCGACTACTGGCAGCAGAAGTGGCGGGCGGAGCTCCGGCCCGAGGAGATGCAATTGGCGGACGGGGTGGCCGGGGTGCAACGTCAGATTGTCGCGGTGGCGGACAGCATCTTCGTGCTCTACGACGCCGGTCAGCGGGAGACCGCCTACCGTCTGGCGCAGCGCGAGCTCAAGGCCCGTCTGCTGCCCGCCCTGACCGCCCTGAACCGGGAGATCTATCGCCGGGCGCGTGAGTCCAGCGTGCGTGGTGCCTACACCAGGCTGGAGGAGATCCTCCGGGCCGAGGGTCGGACCCTGCTCGCGATCATCGTCCTCTCGATGGCCGCGGGACTCCTCGCCTCCTGGGCGATCTCGCGGAGCCTCGCCCGGCCGGTCAGCGAGCTCACCCGAGCCATGGCATTCGTGGGATCGGGCGAGCTCGATCATCCCATCCCGGTCACCTCCCGGGATGAGATCGGCGATCTCGCCAGCGCGCTGGGCAGCATGACCGAGAATCTGCGGCAGTCCCGCGCCGACATGGTGCGGCTCAACGGCGAGCTCGAGCGCAAGATCGTCCAGCTCGAGCGGACCCAGGCCCAGCTGGTCCAGTCCGAGAAGCTCGCGTCCATCGGCGAAATGGCGGCAGCAGTGGCGCACGGGCTTCGGAACCCGCTCGGCAGCCTCCGTGCGGCGGCCCAGCTGGTCCGCGGCCACCCGGAGTCGCCCTCCTCGCGCGAGCACCTGGACGCCATCATCGAGGAGGTCGATCGGCTCGACCGACGGATCAGCCACCTGTTGAGCTTCAGCCGTCCCGCGCCCTACCGGCCGATGCCGGAGAGCCTCCCCCGACTGGTCGAGGGGCTGCTACCCGCCTTTGCCGAGCCGCTCCGGGAGCATCGGGTCGAGCTGGAGGTGGCAATGGCCCCCGACCTGCCAGAGGTCCGGGTGGATCCGATGCAGCTGGAGCAGGCGGTGGTGGAGGTCGTCTCCAACGCGCTGGATGCGATGCCCGCGGGCGGGCGGCTCAGGATCGCCGGAGCGGCCGAAGACGGCGCGGCCGGTCCACCCGAAGTGTCCTTGACGGTCAGCGACACGGGCCCCGGCATTCCCGAGCGGGTCCTTGCCTCGGTCTGCGAGCCATTCTTCACCACCCGTCAGGAGGGCACCGGACTGGGCCTGGCCATCGCCAAGCGCTACATCGAGCAGAACGGCGGGCGTCTGGAGATCGAAAGCCGGGTCGGTGAGGGAACCACGGTGCGGATCCGATTGCCCGCGAGGGTCGAGGCATGAGCGGCTCCACGGTGCTGATCGTCGATGACGAGCGGACCCTGGCCCGAGCGGTGAAGGGCTTCCTGACCGAGTCGGGGTACGAGGCCGAGGTCGCGGGCGACGCGGAGCAGGCGCTTCGTCTCCTGGAAACGCTCCGCCCGGACGTCGTCTTCACCGACGTTCGGCTGCCCGGCATGAGCGGCATCGACCTGCTGCGCCGGATCCGGGAGTTCGACGCCGCCATCCCCGTCATCATCATGACCGCGCACGGCACCATCGAGGGCGCGGTCGAGGCGGTGAAGCTCGGCGCGTTCGACTACCTCAAGAAGCCGGTCGACCTCGAAGAGCTCAAGCTCCTGGCCGACCGGGCCCGCGAGACCTCACAGATCAAGCAGGAGCTCTCCTACTACCGGCGCCGAGCCACCGCACCCGACCTCCCGGTCGCCGGGATGGTAGGCCAGTCACCCGGGCTCCGGGCGGTGCTGGACCAGGCCCGGCAGGTCGCCGCCCTGCAGGAGACCCCGCCGGTTCTGATCACCGGCGAGACCGGTACGGGCAAGGGTCTCATCGCCCACATTATCCATGGGGCGAGCCCGCGCGCCAACCGGCCATTCATCGAAGTGAACTGCACTGCCCTTCCCGCCAATCTGATGGAGGCCGAGCTCTTCGGGCACGAGCGGGGAGCCTTCACCGACGCTAAAGAATCCAAGATGGGTCTGTTCGAGGCGGCGGAGGGAGGATTTCTCTTGCTGGACGAGGTGGGAGACCTCGAGCTGCAGCTCCAGGGAAAGCTGCTCAAAGCCGTCGAGGACCGGAGCGTCCGCCGCGTGGGAGGCGTACGGGACCGCCGGATCGACGTTCGCATCCTGGCCGCCACCAACCGCGACCTCGAGCGGGAGGCCCAGCGCGAGCAGTTCCGCCGGGACCTCTACTTCCGGCTCGCCGTGATCATCCTCCATCTGCCGCCGCTGCGCGAGCGTGGCGGCGACATCCTGATCCTGGCGGAGCACTTTCTCCGGCGCTTCAACGCCAAGTATGGCAAGGACGTCCGTGTCATCGACAGCCGGGCGCGGGAGCTGCTCCTGTCCTACCCCTGGCCGGGCAACGTACGTGAGCTGAGCCACGTGATGGAGCGCGCCGTGCTCTGGAGCCGGGGCGAGGCCACCCTGGAAGTGGAGCACCTCTCGCTGGGGGACCCGCTGCGCTCGAGCCCCGCCCCGGACAGCGTGGCGCCTGAGCCGGGTCCACTGCCAGAGTCGTCGGCCATTCCGGCCACGCCGACGCTGCCGGCGCCGGGAGTGGATCTGGAGCGGTGGGAGAAATCGCTGATCGAGCAGGCGCTTCGGGAAGCAGACGGCAATCAGACCAAGGCGGCGCAACGGTTGGGCATCACTCGCGATACCCTGCGCTACCGGCTCAAGAAGCACGGCATCCAAGCCTGACGGGCCGAATGAGTTGGGTGAGATCACCCAACTGGGTTGAATGCCCCGCTCGCCGGCCAGCACCCCCAGCCGGCAGCAGATCCGGGTTTCCTCACCTAATTATCGAGAGCACAACTGCTTGGCCGCTCGATGTCGGCCGCGGCCGTCGCGGCACGGGCGCTGCATAGTGGAGGGCGTCGTCGGGTCAGTGAAGGGCCCGGCTGGGTGGAATCACCCACAGCAGAAACGCGGGGCCGACCCGGCCCAACCCATCACACCACGGAGGAACTGATGAAGTGGACCAAGCCCGAAGCTGAAGTCGTGGCCGTCACGATGGAAGTGACCGCCTACGTCGCGACGCTCTAAACCGCAGCACTGACTTCGGGGGGCTCGCGAAAGCGAGCCCCTCGGTGTTTTCAGGTGCAGGTCATCCTCCTCGGTACCGCCGCGGGCGGCGGCTTTCCCCAATGGAACTGTTGGTGCCCGTCCTGTCGTGTGGCGCGGGCGGAGCCGCATCGCGCGCACCCGCGGTCGCAATCGTCTGCGGCGGTGAGCGTGGACGGGGAGCGCTGGTTCTTGCTCAACGCCTCGCCCGACGTCCACGCGCAGCTTGCCCGTCTGCCGGCCCGACCGACCGGCGTGCGGCACGCGCCGGTCGAGGGCATCGTACTGACCGACGCGGAGCTGGACCATTCCCTGGGGATCGTACTGCTCCGAGAGGCGAGACAGCTGCAGGTATGCGCAACCCACGCGGTTCGCCAGGTATTGGAGGCCGATTCGCGCCTCCTTCCGGTCACCCGGGCCTTCGCCGAGGTGCGGGTGACCGATCTGCCCTCCGAGGGCGCCATGGCCCTGTGCTACCGTGACGGCGGCGACAGCGGGCTCGCCGTGTCCAGCTTCGAGGTGCCCGCCGGCCCTCCGCGCTTTGCCCGGGAGGAGCTGCCGGGGCATACGGTGGGCCTGGTGCTGAGCGATCTGGCCAGTGGCGCCTCCTGTGCCTTCGTCCCGGGCTGCGGCGGGCTCGACGATTCCCTGGTGAAGCGCCTCGCCGCCGCCGACCTGGTCCTCTTCGATGGTACCTTCTGGACCGACGACGAGCTGATCCGGCTGAGTATAGGAGAGCGAACCGCCCGCCAGATGGATCACCTGCCGGTGTCCGGCCCCGATGGAAGCCTGGAGCGCCTGGCCGCGCTGCCCGGCCGTCGGGTGTACACCCACATCAACAACACCAACCCCATGCTCCTGGAGGATGGTCCAGAGCGGGCCCTGGTGGAGCGCCGCGGCTGGCTGGTGGGGGCCGACGGCATGAGGTTCACCCTCTGACCCGGGCCGCCATGACGACCACCCTGCTTGCCTCCAAGCTCGCCACACCGCCGGCACCGCCGTTCCCCTCGCTGGAGCGGGCGCTCGATCCGGGCGAACTGGAGGACGCGCTCCGGTCGTTCAACGGCTCGTACTACGTCGAGCACCCCTTTCACCAGCTGATGTACCAGGGGCGGCTGACCCAGCGCCAATTCCAGGGCTGGGTGGCCAACCGGCTGGCCTACCAGCGGGTGGTGCCCCGGAAGGATGCGGCCATTCTGTCGAACTGTCCGGACCCCCAGGTGCGCCGGGAGTGGATCCAGCGGATTGTCGACCACGACGGCACGGAGCCGGGCACCGGTGGCATCGAGCTCTGGATACGGCTGGGCGTGTCGCTGGGAGTGCCGCGCGAGGAGATGGAAGACGAGCGGCACGTGTTGCCGGCTGTGCGGCTCATCTGCGAGTCGTACGTGACCTTCTGCAAGAGCCGGCCGTGGCAGGAAGCGGTGGCGTCGTCCTTGACCGAGCTGTTCGCGCCCAAGATCCATCAGCAGCGAATCCAGTCGTTCCCCGTGCACTACCCCTGGATCCCGCCGGAGGCGCTCGACTACTTCAAGAGCCGTCTGGTGCAGGCCCCGCGCGACGTGAGCCACGGACTTCGTGTCGTGAAGCAGTGGGCCACCACCCCGGAGCGGCAGCGCAAGGTGTTCGAGGCGCTCGCGTTCAAGCTCGAGATGCTGTGGGCGATGATCGATACCATTCACAACGCCTATCTCGAGGGGTAGCGGTGTCACTGACCAGCGACTCCGTCCCCCGCCTCTGGCGCCTGGCCCGGTTGGATTTCGACACCGTCCGGGGCCGCCCGGTCCTGCTCTACCCCGAAGGGGCCGTGCTCCTGAACCAGACCGGTGAGGCCGTGCTCAAGCTGGTCGACGGCAAGCGCACGGTGGGAGAGATCGCGACCATTCTGGGGGAGCGCTACCAGGCGGACGTGTCTGCGGATGTGGCCGACTACCTGTCGTATCTGGAGCGAAGGGAGCTGATCCGTGACGCCTGACCATCCTACCACCCTGCTCGCGGAGCTCACGCACCGCTGTCCCCTGCGCTGCCCGTACTGCTCCAACCCGCTGGACCTGATTCGGGCCGAGGGGGAGCTCCGCACCGAGGACTGGAAGCGGGTCTTCACCGAAGCCCGCGAGCTCGGCGTGCTCCAGCTGGGGCTCTCGGGGGGAGAGCCGCTCATCCGTAAGGACCTGGAGGAGCTCGCCACCCACGCGCGCCAGGCGGGCCTCTACACCACGCTGGTCACCTCGGGGCTGGGCCTGACCCGGGTGCGCGCCGAGCGGCTGCGGGATGCCGGGCTGGAGCACATCCAGATCTCCATCCAGGACGTCGACCCCGAGAGCGCCGAGCGGATCGCAGGCGTCAGCTCGGTCAAGCAGAAGCGCGCAGCGGTCGCGCTGGTGCAGGAGTTCGGCTTCGCCTTCTCGGTCAACGTCGTCCTCCACCGTGCCAATCTCGACCGCATCGGCGAGATCATCGAGCTGGCCGCGAGCCTGGGCGCCGACCGCCTGGAGCTGGCCAACACCCAGTATTACGGCTGGGGGCTGGAGAACCGCGCCGCGCTCATGCCGACTCGCGACCAGGTGGCCCGGGCCCAGGTGATCGCCGAGGAGGCCATCCAGCGCTACCGCGGCCGGATGCAGATCATCTTCGTGCTGCCGGACTACTTCGAGCGCTTTCCCAAGGCGTGCTACGGCGGCTGGGGCAAGCTCTACCTGGTGGTCTCCCCGGATGGCCGGGTCCTGCCCTGCCACGGTGCCACCCAGATCACTTCCCTCACCTTCGACAACGTGCGCGATCGCTCGTTGCACTGGATCTGGCAGGAGTCCCCCGCCTTCCAGCTGTTCCGGGGAGACTCCTGGATGAAGGAGCCCTGCCGAACCTGCCCCCGGAAGGCGGTCGATTTCGGTGGGTGCCGCTGCCAGGCCTTCGCGCTGACCGGTGATGCCGCGAACACCGACCCGGTGTGCACCCTGTCGCCCAACCGGGGCATCATCGACGCGGCCGTCGCCGGATCCGAGCGTCCCGCCGAGTACCGCTACCGCATTCTCGCCACCGAGCCACAGCAGGTGTGAGCACGCCCCCGGCCATCGAGACCGAGGGGCTGGGTCGGGATTACGCTGGCGTGCGCGCCCTGCGCGCGCTGGACCTGGTGGTCCCCGCCGGTGCGCTGGTCGGCTTGCTGGGCCCCAACGGCGCCGGCAAGACCACGGCGATGCTCCTCCTGGCCACCATCCTCGCGCCCAGCCGCGGCGCCGCTCGCATCTTCGGCCATGACGTTCGCCGTGACCGCATCGCCGTCCGCCGGCGGCTCGGGCTGGTGTTCCAGGAGACCAGCATCGACGGTCTGCTGACGGTAGAGGAGAACCTCCGTTTCGCGGCTCGCCTGTCGGGGTTGGGGGGATCGCGCGTCCGTGGGGCCGTTACCGAGGCGATGGAGCGCGCCGGCTTGGCCGAACGAGCGGCTCAGCCGGCGCGGCAGCTCTCCGGAGGATGGCGGCGGCTGGTCGACGTCGCCCGCGCCACCCTGCACCGTCCCGACGTCCTCATCCTGGATGAGCCCACGGTCGGCCTGGACCCCGAGCATCGCGAGCGGATCTGGACCATTCTCGCCACTGAGCGGCGGGAGCGCGGCACCACCGTGCTCTTCTCCACCCATTACCTGGCGGAGGCCGAACCGGCAGACCGGGTGGTGCTGCTGGCCGGCGGCGAGGTGGTGGCGGCCGACACGCCGGACGTGCTCCGTGCCGGCGTGGGAGATGAGGTCGCCGACATGGAGGGCCCCGGCGCCGAGCGGCTGGCCCGCGCCCTCCGAGGGCTTGGCGCCGTGGTCACCTTCCTGAAGACCGAGCGAGGATTCCGGATCGGCTTCCGGGGCGAGCGCGAGGCCGTGGTGGCGCTCGCCATGGAGGCACCCGGGATCGAGCGCCTGGCCCTTCGCCCGGCGACTCTGGAGGACGCCTACTTCGCCCGAACCCGGCCGGTGGCCCGATGAGTGCCGCGAGCGCCATTCACGGGATCGTCGCCCGCGACCTCGCGCGCACCACCCGCCAGACCAGCCGGCTCCTCGGGGGTCTGGCACGTCCCTTCATGTGGCTCCTGCTGGTGGGCACAGGCTACAACGCGATTGCCCGGCTGGAGGGCGGCATCTCGTATCAGGCGTTCGTCTTCCCGGGCGTGGTGGTGATGGCGGCGCTGTTCGGCGCCATGCTGACGGCGATCGCGACCGTCTACGACCGCGAGTTCGGGATGCTGCGGCTGATGCTGGCGAGCCCGGCCGGCGTGCCCGCCGTGCTGGTGGGACGGGCTCTCGCCGCGGCGCTGGTCGGGATCGCCCAGGGCACGGTGGTGCTGCTGTTCGCCCCCCTGGTGGCGCTCGCCGACGCGTCAGCGCTCCTCGCCGGATTCGGTGTGCTGCTCCTCGCGTCCGTCAGCAGCGCCATGCTCGGGCTGCTGGTGGCTGCCCGGCTCACCTCGGTGGAGAACTTTGCCGGGGTGATCAACGTGGTGCTTTTTCCCTTGCTGTTCGTGAGCGGCGCGCTCTATCCCACCGGCGGAATGCCCCCGCTGCTTCGCGCCCTGGCCCGGATCAACCCGGTGACCTACCAGGTCGATCTCATGCGGCATGCGTTCCATCAGCCGGCGGAGTTCACGGCCAGCCGGGGCGTCTTCGTTCTCGCCGCGGCGACGCTGCTGGCGTTCGGACTCACCGCGGCCCTGTTCGATCCGGAGCAGCGGTTCGTCGGCAAGCGGGATCCTAAGGGCAGGCCCCCGGCCGGGAGCCCGCCGGGGCCGTAAGACGGGAGAGCCTCACGTCCTGCTCCAGCTTGGAGCGGATGGGTTGAGGTACTGGTCCACCCGCCGGGATGATGCTCTCCACCACGATGTGCCGTACCCACCGAACCAGCCCGATCTGAGGGACCCAGTCCAGCTGCCCGTCCTCCACCGTCACCTGGTGGGTCGGAATTGAGAGGGTGTCTCCCCGAACCGCGGCGAGCTGGGACTCCGCACGAGCCCGCAGGTGCAGCCGCTGCACCACTCGGCCGGCCGCCATGCTGTCCGGCAGGCGCCGGAGCTCGACTCCGCTCGTGTCGGCCCAGCGCTGGCCAACCTCGAGCGGCGTGGTCGGCAAGGGGGGAAGCAGATCCTGCAGCGCGCCGCCCAGCTCCACCACCTCGGCGACCTCGGCCGGGACGAAGGGGCTCGCCAGCCCGGAGTACCCGCCGGCGGGCGTCAGCACCCCACGGTAGCGCCCGCCAAGGAGTCCGTCGGTATCGGGAATGCTCATTCCCGCCGCGCCCTCGCGCCACACCGACAGCGAGTCATACCACCCCACCAGCGCGATCCCGGCCGCGCTGTCGCTCGCGCGTAGGCTCCAGCGGCCGGAGCGGCCGACCGTTTCCTGCCGGCGCCGGCCGGCGGTCTCCACCAGGACTCGACCCCGGGAGATCTCCTCGAACCGGGCACACTGCAGTTGAGCGGCGGTGTAGCGGAAGTCGACCGGCGGGTGAAGGGGGTGGACCCCAGTGGGACCGGGAAGCGCGACCGCCGCGGCCAGCACCACGATGGACCTCATGCTCGGGCGGGGTCGATCCGCTCAGGCCTCGAGCATGAAGGGGTAGCGGTAGTCCTTGGCCGGCGCGAAGGTCTCCTTGATGCTCCGGGGCGACACCCAGCGCAGCAGGTTGAGGATTGAGCCCGCCTTGTCGTTGGTCCCACTCGCCCGCGCGCCGCCGAACGGCTGCTGCCCCACCACGGCCCCGGTGGGCTTGTCGTTGATGTAGTAGTTCCCCGCTGCGTGCCGCAGCGCGCGGTCCGCATCGGCCAGCGCGGCGCGGTCGCGGGAGAAGACGGCCCCGGTGAGCGCGTAGGGACTGGTCCGGTCCACCAGCCCGAGCGTCTCGGTCCACCGGGCCGCGGGGTAGATGTGCACCGTGAGCACCGGCCCGAAGATTTCCTCGCACATGAGACGGTACGCCGGATCCTCGGCCTGGAGCAGGGTGGGCTGGACGAACCAGCCGACGCTGTCGTCCGTGCCGCCGCCGGCCACGATCCGGACGCCGGGGTCTCGCCGCGCCTGCTCCAGATGATCGCGGAGCCGAGTGAAGGCCCGATCGTCGATCACCGCCCCCATGAAGTTCCGGAAATCGGCGACGTCGCCCATCCGGATGTCATCGATCATCCCCACCACGCGGTCGCGGACGGCGGGCCAGAGTGTGTCGGGAATGTACGCCCGCGAGGCCGCGCTGCACTTCTGGCCCTGATACTCGTACGCCCCCCGCACCATCGCCACGGCGAGCGCGTCCGCATCCGCACTCGAGTGGGCGAGAATGAAATCCTTCCCGCCGGTCTCGCCCACGATCCGCGGATAGGCCCGGTAGCGCTCCAGATGATCGGCGATCGTCTTCCAGAGGCTCTGGAACACCGTCGTCGAGCCGGTGAAGTGCACCCCGGCGAGGTCGGGGCTGGCCAGCAGCGCTCGGCTCACTCCGACCGCCTCACCCGGCAGGAAGTTGATGACCCCGGGCGGCAGCCCGGCCTGCTCCAGCAGCGTGAAGAAATGCCAGTTGCTGAGCGCGGCGCTGTGCGCGGGCTTCCACACCACCGCGTTGCCCATGAGCGCGGGCGCGGTGGGGAGATTGCCGCCGATGGCCGTGAAGTTGAACGGGGTGATGGCGTAGACGAAGCCTTCCAGCGGCCGGTGGTCCAGCCGGTTCCAGACGCCGGGCGCGGAGCCAGGCTGTTCCTGGTAGATCCGCTCGGCGTAGTGCACGTTGAATCGCAGGAAGTCGATCAGCTCGCACGCGCTGTCGATCTCCGCCTGGAAGGCCGTCTTGCTCTGGCCCAGCATGGTGGCGGCGTTGAGCCGCTGCCGGGCGCTGGTGGCGAGGAGCTCGGCAGCCTTGAGAAAGACCGCGGCGCGATCCTCGAAGCGCCACTGCGCCCAGTCGCGCTGTGCCTCGACGGCGGAGCGGACGGCGGCGTCGATGGTGGCCTGGTCGGCCAGATGCAGCGTGGCCAGCACTCGCCCGTGGCAGTGCGGGGAGACGACGTTCTGGGTGACCCCGCTTCGGATCTCGCGGCCGCCGACCACGGCGGGGATCTCCGGCCGCTCGGCGCCGACGGCGGCGAGCGCGCTCTTGAGCGCCGACCGCTCCGCGCTTTCCGGCGCGTAGCTCAGCACCGGCTCGTTGAAGGGCTGGGGAATGTTGGAGATACCGCTCATCGTGCGATCCCGGATCGGAGGAGGCGAAAAATAACCGGCGCCCCTCCTATCTGCCCACCCCTTCCGGAGGCTTTCCCGGACCGCCGATGAGCGGCTGGCTCAGCCCCGTGAACCCGTCGCGCCGGAGCTCGAGCTTGGGCGCCAGGTGGGTCGTCGCTCCGAGCGAGGAGTTGTCGAGGGTCGTCGAACGGGTTGGGACCTTATCAGAAGGAGGCCTGCCAGCCGAGGCCCATTCCGCTTGGGGTCGCCACCAGGCCGGGAGCACGGATATTGAAGATTCGCCAGCGTCCCGACGCCAGCTTGGCGGAAGCGAACCCCACCAGCGCGCCGGCGGCGACGTCGCTCAGCCAATGACGGTTGTCGTTGATTCTCGACCAACCCACGGTCGTGGCGAGGCCGTAGAGGCCCACCGTGGCCAAAGGGTGATGAATCTCGTCCGCCAGCGTGGTGGCCCAGGCGAACGCCATGGCGGTGTGACCCGACGGCATGGACGCCTGCCCAGAGAACGGGTTGTAACCATCGGCATCCAGACTCTGATCCGGCCTGGGCCGGCCGAAGGCCAGTTTGGCACCCTGATTGGCCGCACCGGCCAGAAGGAGCGACACTCCCATGCGGGCGCCGAGCCTGGCAACCCGATCATGGTGAGTCGCCAGCCCGGCCACGATCAGACCAGCCGTCATGGTCCCGTACACTTCCGGCTGGCCGAAATGACGCACGAAGCTGGCGACATTGGCCGAACCTGTGCCCCGATTATCCTGGGAAAAGCGTTGCACCGGATGATCCAACAACATGAGCGCCGAGAGACCACCGATGGCCACCGCGCCGTGCCACCAGTGGAGCACCGTTGCGTCTTGCTGCTGAGCCGCGGCTGGGGCGGGAAGAGCGAGCGTCGGCACTGCGACGAGCAGAAGGCAGGCAGCGGCGGGCGTGGCAAATCGCATGGGAGTCGTTACCTTCGGGCGTAGCTTTACTTGGGCAAACTCGTGAACGCAGAGGACCTGATGATCGCACGCTCGGGCACACTGCTGATGCTCTTGGCGCTCGCTTCCTGCCGGACCTACGACCTCGACAAGCGACTCAGCGACGAATCCGGGCTGGTCCCACCCGACCAGTTCGCCCGCTATGGCCGGGAACAGGCCGAGGCGGTCGCGATCTCGCGTGAGTTCGGCCGGGCCGCCCAGGGCGACTCGCCTGAGGCGCTGCAGCGCCAGGCCGATGCCGCCGTTGCCTACGCCCGCACGCTTCCCGACGTGGTGAACGTATCGGCGGACCCATTGGGGTACCGGCTGACCATCACCTTCAAGAGCGGCTGGCGCGCCGCGGTGAATCCCCTGTCGGATGGCAAGCGGGGTGCCGAGACGCCGGGCCTCGCAGCCGCGGCAGGCGGGCCGGCGAAGCACTAAAGGTCTCTCCAATATATCGGCACGCGGGGCACCCCGCACATGACCGGCTGCTGCCAGGTCACCACCACCCTGCCCGACCGGGAGAGCGCCGCGCGGATCGCGGCCGACCTGGTGGGCGCGCGGCTTGCAGCGTGTAGCCAGGTGCAGGGGCCGATCGACAGCACCTACTGGTGGCAGGGCCGGGTGGCCAGTGCCACTGAGTGGTACTGCCATTTCAAGACCACGCTGTCGCGGCTCCCGGCGTTACGGACCAGGCTGTGCGAGCTGCATCCGTACGACGTCCCGGAAATCGTCGCGGTCGCCATCGTGGACGGCGATCCCGCGTACCTGCGCTGGATCGAAGATTCGGTGAGCAGTCCTTCGACTGCCGGGTGACCCCGCTCCGCCTCCGGAGGTCCCATGTCCGCCCTGCCGGCCCCTCCCTCGCCCGAGTTGCTGTATCTCCTGGCCGGCGACGCGGAGGACCTCCTCGCCGCCTGCGAGAACCTCCGTCCGGCGGACGTCGCCGAGGCGCTCAACCAGCTGCCGGTCGAGGCCGCCGCGCGGGTCGTGGCCGCGCTCCCCTTCAACCTGGCCGTCCAGCTGCTGGACGAGCCGGAGCTCGACCGGCGGGGAGAGATTTTCGAGCGGCTGGACGAGCAGACCGCCGTCCCCCTGATCGAGGCGATCTCCTCGGACCAGCAGGTCGAGCTTTTCCGGACCCTGCGGGAAGCCGACCGCACCCGTCTCTTTCATCTCCTCGACGCGCCTACCCGCGACGCGCTCAAGCTGCTCCTGGCCTACCCGCCGTCCAGTGCGGGCGGCATCATGAGCACGGAATTCGTCGGGGTTCCCTCCACCTGGACGGTGGATCAGGTCAAGCGCCACATCAGCGAAGTCGGCGAGGCCAAGGAGACGGTCTACGCCATCTATGTGTTGAATCCCAAGGACCAGCGGCTCGAGACAGTGGTGTCGTTGCGGGAGATCATGCTGGCCAACCCAGCCTACCGGGTGATCGCGGTGAGCGACTCTCGCCGGCCGGTGACCGTGGGCCCACTGACCGACCGGGAGGACGTGGCCCGGCTGATCTCCAAGTACAACCTGCTGGCGATCCCGGTGGTCGACGACGGCAACCACGTGCTCGGCATCGTGACGGTGGACGACGTCATCGACGCGCTCATCAGCGAGCAGACCGAGGATGTGCAGAAGTTCGGCGGCATGGCCGCCACGGACGAGCCGTACATGCAGATCCGCCTCGGCGCGATGATCCGGAAGCGGGCCGGGTGGCTCTGCGCGCTCTTTCTGGGCGAGATGCTCACGGCCGGCGCCATGGGCCACTTTCAGGCGGAGATCAGTCACGCCGTGGTGCTGGCGCTCTTCATCCCCCTCATCATCAGCTCGGGCGGCAACTCGGGCTCCCAGGCCACCTCGCTGATCATCCGCTCGATGGCGCTCAGGGAGGTCCAGCTGAAGGACTGGTGGCGGGTGGCAGTGCGAGAGCTACCGGCGGGCCTGGCGCTGGGCGCGATCCTGGGGATCATCGGCCTGATGCGGATTCTCCTGTGGCAGCGCCTCGGCTGGTACGACTATGGTCCGCACCATGTCCTGATCGCCCAGACGGTGGCGCTGGCGCTGGTGGGGGTCGTGCTGTTCGGCTCGCTCGCCGGGTCGATGCTGCCGTTCGTGCTCCGACGGATCGGCTTCGACCCGGCCAGCGCCTCCGCGCCGTTCGTGGCGACGCTGGTGGACGTGACCGGTCTGGTGATCTATTTCAGCGTCGCCCTGCTGGTGCTCCGGGGTACTCTGCTGTAGAGCAGGCGGCGAATCCTGCAGTGAGCACGCGGGGGGCTCAGGCCAGGCGAGCGCGAACGGCGCGGTGGAGACGGGGAGGAGCGCCCGGGTGGGCGGCTGCGCAACGGGCAAGGAGGAGGAGCAGGGCCCGATCGCAACAGTACTCCGGCCGGCAGCCGGTACAGTCACTCAGATGAGCTCTGACCGACGCGGCCTCTTCCGCCCCGAGCTCCTGATCCAGATATTCCCAGAGACACAGCCTGACCTCCGGACACTCCATCAGCGGACTCCTCTCTCGACGAGGCGACCCACGGCCACCCGGTACGCTGCTGAACAGGGGTCGCCCCCCAGTGGTTCCGCGGCCATCCTGACACCCGCCTGGAGCGTGCCCTCATGATCGCCCGGGGCCGGGCCCTCACCGTGGCGGTGGTACTGGCCTTCGTAGCCTTCCTCCTCTGGACCACCCTCTCGAGCCAGCGTGCCGAGTGCAGTGTGGCGGTCGAGTTCGAGGGACGGTCCGGAACGGGCCGGGCCTCAGGCAGCTCGGAAGCGGACGCGCTCCGGGAGGCGCAGACCGCCGCCTGCGGGCCCCTCACCGGCTCGATGAACGATCGGATCGCCTGCGCCAGCAAGCCGCCGGTCACGCGGCACTGCCGGACCCTTTGACCGGCATGCCGGAGCGCGGGCGGATCCGGTTTCCCCATCCCCTGATTCTCCTGGTCGCCTGTACCCTCCTGGCGGCCGCGCTGACCCATCTGCTTCCGGCCGGCCAGTTCGAGCGCCGAGAGGACGCCGCCACCGGAAGGAGTGTGGTGGTGCCGGGGACATTTGCCCGGGTTGAGGGGCAGCCGGTCGGGGCCTTCCACGCGCTGGTCGCCATTCCCAAGGGCATGGCCGATGCCTCGGCTGTGATCTTTTACGTCTTCCTGGTGGGGGGCGCCTTCGCCGTGGTGGACCGGACCGGGGCGCTGGCAGCGCTGGTGAATTGGCTGGCGTCCCGGCTCGCGCGGCGCGGCCTGTGGGTGGTGCCGGCGGCCGGCCTGGCCTTCGGGCTGGGGGGCGTCCTCATCCAGATGCAGGAGGAGCTGATCGCCTTCGTGCCCGTGCTCCTGCTGCTCACCCGGCAGCTCGGGTTCAACCCGCTGACTGCGGTGGCGATGAGCCTCGGCGCCTCGGCAATCGGGGCGTCCTTCAGCTTCATCGACCCGTTCCAGGTTGGGATCGCCCAGAAGGTGGCGCAGCTCCCGCTCCTCTCGGGCTGGCAGTTCCGAATCGCCTTTCTGATCCCGGCGTGGCTGACCTGGATTGCGGGGACCATGCTCTTCGCACAGCGGACCCGCGGAGTACCGGAGGTGCACCCGATTGGGGCCTCGGGGCGGAGCGGCGCGGAGGCCGCCGGATGGCGGCAGACGGCGGTGCTGGCCGCCGTCCTGCTCAGCTTCGTGTTCTTCATCCTGGGGGTGCTTCGACTGGGCTGGGATTTCGACCAGCTCTCGGCGCTCTTCTTTCTCATGGGGGTGGTCGCGGGTCTGCTTGGCGGCCTGCGTCTGGCCGACATCGCCGATGCCTTCGTGGAAGGATTTCGCTCGATGGCGTTCGCGGCGCTCCTGATCGGCTTTGCGCGGGGGATCTACGTGGTGCTGGACGAGGGGCGCATCGTGGACACGATCGTCCAGGGACTGTTCGCCCCCATCGCGGGCCTCCCGACGACTCTGGCGGCGCTGGGAATGATGGCCGTCCACACCATGGTCCACTTCCCGGTCCCGAGCACCAGCGGTCAGGCGGTCCTCACGCTGCCTCTGCTGGTCCCGCTCTCCGACCTGATCGGCCTCTCCCGTCAGGTGACCGTGCTGGCGTACCAGTACGGGGCCGGCCTGTGCGAGGTCATCACCCCGACCAACGGCGCTCTCATGGCCATGCTCGCGGCGGCAGGCGTGCGCTACGAGGACTGGCTGCGTTTCACGCTGCCGCTCTTTGCTCTGCTCCTGGCTCTGGCCGCGCTGGGGATCGGCGTGGCCACCGCCATCGGACTGCGCTAGGCAGCGACAATCGGTCGGCTGCGCCGCTCACTGCGCGCGCCCGGCCAGAGCCTCCAGCGTTGCGAGGTCCGCGGCCCCGACATGCCGGCTTCGCTCGACCCCGTTGTGGAACGCGATCATGGTGGGGATCCCCCGGATACCGAACCGGGTGGAGATGGCCGGGCTGGCGTCGGTATCGAGCTTCAACACCAGGAGCTCGCCGGCGTGCTGCCGGGTGAAGTCGTCCAGGGTGGGGGCCATCATTCTACAGGGGCCGCACCAGTCGGCATAGAAGTCGACCAGCACGGGCACGCTCGACCCCTTGAGGGTCGACTCGAAGTCCGCCTCACTCACCTTGAGCGGGCGATCGAGCAGGATGGGGCGGCCACATTGGGCGCACTTGGGACCGGCGGACAATCGAGTCAGATCGACCCGGTTCGCTTTCCCGCAGAATATGCAGTGCACCACGACTGGACGGACAGTTCGGGCGGTATCGGGCATCGTGGCGGACTCCTCCGAGAGATCGAGCCCGGAGCGGGGCTCTTCGCTGCAAACTAGGCGCTTGATCGCCCGAGGCAACCGTTAGCCGGAGCACGAGTTGGCTCCGCTTGCGGGCAATGGACTCAGCCTCCTTCCTTCGCTCCGATACTTCCCTGGTGTGGAGGCGGGCCGCGAGCGAATTGGCGTGACCCTCTTCACAGACAGGAACTTTTTCGGCTGGCATTAGTGTTGCTGCGATTGGGTCAGCGCGTTTCCTCTGGGAGGCGGGTAACCACATGAGCGAACTTACGATTCGGGAGATGGAACAGGACGAGGACTTCTCGGCCTGGTTCTCGGATCTGCTCGACCAGGAGGAGGATCCCAACGGGGGGTCCGCCGCCCCGGATGAGCACTATCTCGTCCTGAGCAACGAGATCGGTAACTGGATCGGTGGCCTGCGGTACTGGCTCCGCGGCGGCGTCGCGCATCTGGTCGATGTGGTGGTCCTGCCGCAGGAGCGGCACCAAGGCCACGCTCACAGGCTGCTGGCGGCCTTCGAGGAGCGGGCGGGGCTCACCGGGGGCCACATCGCCGAGTTCTGGACCGACGACCTTCGGTCGGAGGCGCTGCTGGCGGCGCTGGGGTGGCGGCGTATCTTTCAGCGAGACGATTACATCGGGCACCGGAGCTGGTACCTGATGGAGAAGCAGATCGGGCCTGATGCCCCCTGATTTCCCCGCCGCTGCGGTGGGCCGACTGTTGGCATTGACCGGACCAGCCACGCTATCTTTAGGGGCTGGTCCTCTGCTTATAAGGCTACCTGCCGTGAAGGAACCACATGGGCACAGCCACCGATCCGGCCATTGAACTGGCTTCCAAAGTCGAAGTGCTGCGGGACCTGGAAGGGCCGGTCCAGGAGTTGATGGAAGCGCACGAGCGGAAGCGCGAGCTCTGGTTCCCGGCCGACCTGATCCAGCCCCAACCCGGTGTCTGCCCCGACGATTTCGTCCGCCAGCTCCGGACCCAGGCGGAGGGCATCCCCGATCCGATCCGGGCGGCGCTTGCCCTCAACATGCTGACCGAGGAGGGGCTGCCGCACTTCCACCGGCTGCTGGCCGTGTATCTGGGCGATGAGAGCCATTGGCGGAGATGGAACAACCTCTGGACCGCGGAGGAGGACCGGCACGGGCAGGTGCTCCACGACTACGCCCGCGACACCCGCCTGTTCGACCAGCGAAAGATCGAGGAGATGCAGTTCGAGTATCTCCGCCGCGGCTTCCACCCGGAGTGGGACCGCGACCCCTACCGGGTGTTCGTGTACACCACCGTCCAGGAGCGTGCCACCCAGTTCTCCCACGGTGAGACAGGACGCATCGTGTCCGAGTACGAGCCCAGGCTGGGCGAGACGCTGGGGCATGTGGCCAAGGACGAGGCGCGGCACTACGCGTTCTATCGAAGCGTCTTCGAGCTCATTCTGGAACGGGATCCCAACCAGGCGCTGCATTCCGCCTCGTTCATCCTGCCCGCCATCGATATGCCCGGCGTCTCCATGCCCGGCTTCAAGGAGCTGGCCGACGTGATCCGGCGGGCCGGGATCTACGGTCCGCGCGACTACCTGCGGATCGTGCAGGAGCAGATCCGGTACTGGAAGATCGAGAGCCTCCAGGGCCTCAATGAGCTCGGCCGGATCGCGCAGGAGAAGATCATGGGAATTCCGGCCCGGCTGAAGCGCATCGCGGAGATCATGGAGACCCGCAGCCGGGCCAAGACGTTCAGCTTCGAGGTGGTGTTCAACCGCGAATTCGCGATGGAATGAGGCGGCGGACCTCCTGCGCGCTCGCGATGCTGCTGATACTCACCGCGTGCGGCAAGACGGACACCGGCCGCCCGGCGGCGGCCCAGTCCCGGTCCAGCCAGCCCCCAGGTGACGCGGAGATGCTGGGCAGGGAGGTTTTCGACCTGGTGGACCGGGCCATCGATTACCGCGGCTCCCACATGGGGCGCCCGGCCAGCTCCTTCCGCCAGATGGGAATCGACAGTCTGAGCGGAGCCACTGTGCGGCGCCTGGTGAATCTCGAGCGCGAGCCGGTAGTGACCGTGGCCTTCCGCAAGCCTGGGGCCCACCAGATCCTCTCCTGCCGGGGCGACAGCCAGATTCTGGAGGAAGCCTCGCTCAACGGCGGCCGCTTCACCTTGATGTGCACCACCGCCTCGGGCGCGCAGCGACCAGTCCGGGTCGGCGACACGCCGGACCGCTGAGCGTCGTGTTTTTTCCCACCCTCGACCTCGGGGCCCGGGCGCTGGTCGTTTTCGCCCTGGTGTACGCGTCGATCGTCGGCCTGACCACTTGGGCGGTGCGCCGCCGCCGCCTCAGCCCGTTCGGGGCGTGGCCCCGCCTGGTCCGCCGGGCGAGCGATCCGATCCTGCTGCCGCTGGAACGGCGGATCATTCGAGCGGGCGGCAGCCCGCAGGATGCCCCGCTCTGGCTGGTGGTGCTGGTGGTCCTCGGGGGACTGCTGCTGCTCACGCTGGTCCACTGGCTCGCCGGAGTGGCCGTCTCCCTCAGTGTCGTCGCCTCCTCCGGTCCGCGCGCGCTGGCGCGCTTCCTGGTCGACGCGCTCTTTGCGCTGCTGATGGGCGCCATCTTCGTCCGGGTGATTGCCTCCTGGCTGGGGCTGTCGCCGTACTCCCGCTGGATGCGCCCGGTCGTGGCCGCCACCGACTGGCTCATTGAGCCCATTCGGCGCATTCTGCCGCCCCTGGGAATGTTCGACATGAGCCCTATGGTGGCATGGCTGATCCTGTACGTCGTCCGGGGATTCGTGCTCAGTTGGATGTGATGGAGCGGACGGCGCCGCCAACGAGGCACTGCTCCGCTTCCTGGCCTCGCGCTTGCAACAGCCGCCGCCTGGGGCTCTGATACCCTTGCCGGGCCCCGGCCTCCCATTAGGTTTGAGTGGTCGGACAATCGACTCGTGGCGATTTGCGCTGCTTGCGGCCACGTTAAACAACCGCTAAAACGCTCACCCTTGAGGCGTTTTGGCTTCAGGGGTCTTTGTTTACCCCCGGAGACTCGAGTGCTGGTCGATCAACCCCCCGTCCCCCGGACCGGAAGCACGCGCTGGACCCGCACGAGCCGGCTCCAGGAGCTGGAGACGCTGCTGGACCGTCGTATCCTGGTGCTGGACGGCGCCATGGGGACCATGATCCAGACCTACGGGCTGGGCGAGCGCGACTACCGGGGCGAGCGGTTTGCCGACTGGCCGCGCGAGCTCCGGGGCCATAGCGACCTGCTCACGCTCACCCAGCCCGGCATCATCGGCGCGATCCACGCCGCCTATCTCGACGCGGGCGCCGATATCATCGAGACCAACTCCTTCACCTCCAACGCCATGTCGCTGGCCGACTATGGCATGGAGGAGCTGGTCTACGAGTTGAACCATGCCGCGGCCCGGCTGGCCCGGGAGACCTGCGACGCCTACGAGCGCCGTGATCCCGACGTGCCGCGATTCGTGGCCGGGGTGCTCGGCCCCACCAACCGCAGCGCATCGCTCTCGCCCGACGTGAACGATCCCGGCTTTCGGAACGTGAGCTTCGACGCGCTGGTGGCCACGTACACCGACGGGGCGCGCGGCCTGATCGACGGCGGCGCAGACCTGCTGCTGGTCGAGACGATCTTCGACACGCTCAACGCCAAGGCCGCCCTCTTCGCCATCGACCAGGTATTCGAGGCGACTGGCATTCGGCTGCCGATCATGATCTCCGGTACGATCGTGGATGCGAGTGGGCGCACCCTCTCGGGCCAGACCACCGAGGCGTTCTGGAACTCGGTGGCGCACGGCCGCCCGCTCAGCGTGGGGCTCAACTGCGCCCTCGGCGCCCAGGCACTCCGGCAGTATGTCCAGGAGCTGTCCCGGGTAGCGCCCGTGTTCGTGAGCACCCATCCGAACGCCGGCCTGCCGAACGAGTTCGGCCAGTACGACGATACGCCGGAGCACATGGCCGAGGTGCTCGGGGAGTTCGCGGAAAGCGGACTGGTGAACTTCGTGGGCGGCTGCTGCGGGACCACCCCGGCCCACATTCGCGCCATTGTGGACGCGGTGCGCGGCGTGCCGCCGCGGAAGCGACCGGCGGTCGAGCCCACGTGCCGCCTGAGCGGGCTCGAGCCCCTCACGATTGGACCGGACAGCATCTTCGCTAACGTCGGCGAGCGGACCAACGTGACCGGCTCGCGGAAATTCGCCCGCCTGATCCTGGCCGGCGACTACGAGGCTGCGGTCGAGGTCGCGCGCCAGCAGGTGGAGAGCGGCGCGCAGATGATCGACATCAACATGGACGAAGGGATGCTCGACTCGCAGCAGGCGATGGTGAAGTTCCTCCAGCTCATCGCCGCCGAGCCGGACATCAGCCGGGTACCGGTGGTGATCGACTCGTCCAAGTGGTCGGTCATCGAGGCGGGGCTCAAGTGCGTCCAGGGGAAGGGCGTGGTCAACTCGATCAGCCTCAAGGAGGGTGAGGAGGCGTTCGTCCACCACGCCAGTCTGGTCCGGCGCTACGGGGCCGCGGTGATCGTGATGGCGTTCGACGAGCGGGGCCAGGCGGACACGGCCGAGCGGAAGGTGGAGATCTGCACCCGGTGCTACCGGATCCTGACCGAGCGAGTGGGCTTTCCGCCGGAGGACGTCGTCTTCGACCCGAACATCTTCGCCATCGGCACCGGGATCGAGGAGCACGCCAACTATGCGGTCGAGTACATCGAGGCCACCCGGCGGATCAAGTCGACCCTGCCCCACGTCCTGGTGAGCGGCGGCGTCAGCAACGTCTCCTTCTCCTTCCGGGGCAACGATCCGGTCCGCGAAGCGATCCACGCGGTGTTCCTGTACCATGCCATCGAGGCGGGGATGGACATGGGGATCGTGAACGCGGGACAGCTGCCGATCTACGCCGACATCCCTGCCGACCTGCTGGAGCGGGTGGAGGACGTGGTGCTGAACCGGCGACCCGACGCGACCGACCGGCTGCTGGAGATCGCCGCCTCGGTGCAGGGTCAGGCGGCGGCGCAGATCACCGATCTGAGCTGGCGCAACGCGCCGGTCAACGAGCGGCTGGCCCACGCGCTGGTGGAAGGGATCGCCGACTTCATCGTAGAGGACACCGAGGAAGCGCGCCACCAGGTGGAGCGGCCGATCCACGTCATCGAGGGCCCCCTGATGGCGGGGATGAATATCGTGGGCGATCTCTTCGGCGGCGGGAAGATGTTCCTGCCGCAGGTGGTCAAGAGCGCCCGGGTGATGAAGAAGGCGGTGGCCCACCTGATCCCCTACATCGAGGCGGAGCGGGACACCAGCTCGGCGATGCGGACCAACGGCCGGGTGCTGCTGGCCACCGTGAAGGGCGACGTGCACGACATCGGCAAGAACATCGTGGGCGTCGTGCTCCAGTGCAACAACTACGACGTCATCGACCTGGGCGTGATGGTGCCGTGCGCCAAGATCCTGGAGACGGCCCGTCGCGAGCGGGTGGACATCATCGGGCTGAGCGGCCTGATCACTCCGTCTCTGGAGGAGATGTCGTTCGTGGCGAGCGAGATGCAGCGAGAAGGCTTCGAGCTCCCGCTCCTGATCGGCGGCGCCACCACCTCGCGGGTGCACACGGCGGTGAAGATCGAGCCGAAGTACCAGGGCCCGACCGTGCACGTGCTCGACGCCTCCCGCGCCGTCGGGGTCGCGGGCAGTCTGCTCAGCGATACGCTGCGCCAGGAGTACGTCTCCGGTGTGCGCGCAGAGTATCAGGAGCTTCGGGAGCAACGGAGCCAGAGGCGTCCGGAGGAGCGGCGCCAGTCGATTGCCGACGCCCGGCGCAACCGGCTCGCCATCGACTGGAACGGGGTGACTCCGCCCGAGCCCTGCGCGCCGCGCCTGACAGTGCTGGACGACTACCCGCTGGACGACCTGGTGCCCCGGATCGACTGGACTCCGTTCTTTCAGACCTGGGAGCTGGCCGGCCACTATCCCGACATCCTGCAGGACCCGGTGCTCGGCACCGCGGCCACGAGCCTCTTCCGCGACGCCCAGGAGCTGCTCGACCGGATGGTACGGAAGCGGCTGGTGCAGGCCCGCGGGGTGTTCGCCTTCTTCCGGGCGAACAGCGTGGGGGACGACATCGAGCTCTACGCGGACGCCGACCGCCGCCAGTCCCTCGCGGTGATCCACACCATTCGGCAGCAGATGCTCAAGCCGCCCGGTCGGCCCAACCTTGCCCTGGCGGACTTCGTCGCGCCGCGGGAGACGGGGGTGGCCGACTGGATCGGTGGCTTCGCGGTGACGACCGGCATCGGGCTGGAGCGCGTGGTGGCCGATTTCGAGGCGGCGAACGACGATTACTCCGCCATCCTGGCCAAGGCGCTGGCCGACCGGCTGGCGGAAGCCTTCGCGGAACGGCTGCACGAGCGGGTGCGCAAGGAGTTCTGGGGATACGCGCGGAAGGAGTCGCTAGACAACAGCGCGCTCATCCAGGAAAAGTATCAAGGGATCCGGCCGGCACCCGGGTATCCGGCCTGCCCGGATCACACCGAGAAGCGCACTTTGTTCGACCTGCTGCAGGCCGAAACGAACGCCGGGATCTCGCTCACCGAGAGCTTCGCGATGCTGCCCGCCGCCGCGGTCAGCGGATACTACTTCTGGCACCCGCAGGCTCAATACTTCGGCGTGGGGAAGATCGAGCGCGACCAGGTGGAGGATTATGCCCGGCGGAAGGGGATGGACCCGCCGGTGGTGGAGCGCTGGCTGGCGCCCAACCTGAACTACGAGCGCTAGCGTGCCGACCTTACGCGATCTGCTCGCCGACGGCCGGGTCCACGTGGTGGACGGGGCGATGGGCACCATGCTCTACGGCCGCGGCGTCTTCCTCAACGTGTGCTACGACGAGCTCAATCTCAAGCAGCCCGACCTGGTGCGGGAGATCCACCGGGAGTACGTCCGGGCCGGCGCCGAGCTGCTGGAGACCAACACCTTCGGCGCCAATCCGGTAAAGCTCGCCACCCATGGCCTGGCCGCCGAGACGGAGCGGATCAATGCGGAGGCCGCCGGGTTGGCCCGCGAGGCGGCGGGCGGCCGCGCCGCGGTGGCCGGCGCGATCGGGCCGCTGGGGGTGCGGATCGAGCCGTTCGGCGAGATGTCCGTCGCCGAGGCGCGGGAGGCGTTCGTCTCACAGGTCCGCGGACTCCTGGCCGGCGGCGTCGACGGGTTCATCCTGGAGACGTTCAGCGACGTGGCCGAGCTCGGAGCGGCGTTCCAGGCCGTCCGGAGCCTCTCCGACCTGCCGGTGATCGCACAGATGACGGTCGGCACCGACGGGAAGACCCACTACGGAACCGATCCGGTGGTCTTCGGCCCCGAGCTCGCCGTGATGGGCGCGGATGTGGTGGGGGTGAACTGCTCCGTCGGCCCGCACGGCGTGCTGGAGGCGGTGGAGAAGCTTGCCCGGGTGGTGACCCTGCCCCTCTCCGCCCAGCCCAACGCCGGGTTGCCGCGCGAGGTCGCCGACCGGAAGATCTACATGGCCTCGCCGGAATACATGGCGAGCTACGCCCGCCGCATGGTCGAGGCCGGCGCCCGACTGGTGGGAGGGTGCTGCGGCACGACGCCGGACCACATCCGGGCCATCGTCGGGTTCGTGCAGAGCGTGTCGCCCCGGCACGTGCATTCGGTGAGCGCCACGCCCATCGCGGCCACCGCCGCCGACCCGGTGCCCCTGGCCGAGCGCTCGCGGATCGGCGCCAAGCTGGCGGAGGGGCGGTTCATCACCACGGTCGAGATTGTCCCGCCGAAGGGGGTGGACCCGGCCCCGATGTTCGCCCAGGTGCGGCTGCTCAAGAGCGCCGGGGTGGATGCCGTCAACGTGCCCGACGGGCCGCGGGCGCAGAGCCGGATGGGCGCGCTGCTCTCCGCCCTCATGATCCAGCGCGAGGTGGGCCTGGAGGCCGTGGTGCACTACGCTTGCCGGGACCGGAACCTGCTCGGCATGCTCTCGGACCTGCTCGGCGCGGCAGGCGCCGGGATCCGGAACCTGCTGATCATCACCGGCGATCCACCCAAGATGGGGCCCTATCCCGAGGCGACGGCGGTCTTCGACATCGACAGCATCGGTCTGACCAACCTGGTGTCTCGCCTGAACCGCGGGCTCGACCCCGGGGGGAACCCTATCGGCCAGCCGACGAGGTTCGTCATCGGCGTGGGCGTGAACCCTGCAGCACCGGACCTCGACCGGGAGCTCAAGCGGTTCGCCTGGAAGGTCGAGGCCGGGGCCGAGTTCGCGATCACTCAGCCGGTCTTCGATCTGGCTCAGCTGGACCGCTTCCTCGCCCGAGTGGAGAGCTTCCGGATCCCCATCGTGGCCGGAATCTGGCCACTCATCTCCCTCCGGAACGCCGAATTCCTGGCCAACGAGGTCCCCGGGATCACCGTGCCCGACAGCGTCCTCGAGCGCATGCGGCAGGCCAGCAGCAAGGGGAAAGAGGAGGCGCTGGCTGAAGGGGTGCGGATCTCTCAGGAGATGCTTTCGGCCGCCGCGGAGCGGGTTCAGGGCGCACAGGTCTCGGCGCCGCTCGGGCGGGTGCCGGTGGCGCTGGAGGTGCTGCAGGCGGCGCCGATTGAACCGGTGGCGAGCCAGGGCTATACTCCGCCGACCTGACCAACGCTTCCGGCCATTCTCGGAGCCATGCCATTATGCAGGACCTCCGCACGGCTGCTCCCGCCCTCACCCTGCTCTCCGAAGAAGAGACCATGTTCCAGGACTCGGTCCGGCAGTTCGCCGAGACCGAGGTCAAGCCCCATGTCCAGGCGATGGATGAGGCGGCCCAGTTCCGGCCCGATCTCATCCCCAAGTTCTTCGAGCTGGGCCTCATGGGAATCGAGGTGCCGGAGCAGTTCGGCGGGGCCGGCGGCGGGATCTTCATGTCGGTGCTCGCCATTGAGGAGCTGGCCCGGGTGGATGCCTCCGCCGCCATCTACGTGGACGTGCACAACACGCTGGTCAACAACGCGCTGTTGCGGTGGGGCAGCCCGGAGCAGCAGGCCCGGTATTTCCCCCGGCTCACCAGCGAGCTGCTCGGCGCCTTCGCGCTCTCTGAGCCCGACAGCGGGAGCGACGCCTTCGCGCTGGCCACGCGCGCTGAGCGGAAGGGCGACCGGTGGGAGCTCACCGGGCGCAAGTTCTGGATCACCAACGGCGCGGAGGCGGGGGTGTTCATCGTCTTCGCCAATGCCGACCTGTCGAAGGGATACAAGGGTATCACCGCGTTCGTGGTCGAGCACGGCTTCCCGGGATTCAGCGTGGGCAAGAAGGAGAACAAGCTGGGCATCCGGGCCTCGAGCACCACGGAGCTGATCCTGGAGCAGTGCGTGGTGCCGGCGGAGAATGTCCTGGGGCCGGTCGGCCAGGGTTACAAGATCGCCATCGAGACCCTGAACGAAGGGCGCATCGGCATCGGGGCCCAGATGATCGGGGTGGCGCGGGGCGCGCTGGAGGCGGCGACACAGTATGTGAAGGAGCGCCGGCAGTTCGGAAAGACCATCGCGGAGTTTCAAGGGGTCCAGTTTCAACTGGCCCAGATGGTGACCGACCTCGAGGCCGCCCGACTCATGGTCTACAACGCCGCGCGGCTCAAGGACGCGGGCCATGCCTTCGCCCACCAGGCGGCCATGGCGAAGCTGTTCAGCTCCCAGGTCGCCGACCGGACCACCTCCAACTGCCTGGAGCTCTTCGGGGGCTACGGCTACTCGAAGGAGTACCCGGCGGAGAAGTACTACCGGGACGCCAAGATCGGGACGATTTACGAGGGAACCAGCAACATGCAGCTCCAGACGATCGCGAAGACTCTCCTCAAGTAGCCTCAGCGCCGGCGAGCCGGCCGGGGCTCCGGTGGACGCACCCGGGTCACGGTGTCCGGCGCCAGCGCCCGGTCGATCCCCTGCATCATCCCGTTTCGGGCCATGAGATCGGGCTGCACCACCCGGGCGTCATCCGCCCGCAGGCTTCCGCTGGCGGAGTCCCGGGTGAACCGCACGACTCTCCCGCTCTCCGCGGTATCCTGGCCGGCGCTCAGCAGGTCGGCCGTGCGGAGACTCCCGGCAAAGACGTGGTCACCCAC
Source organism: Gemmatimonadales bacterium (assembly GCA_036265815.1). Lineage (NCBI taxonomy): Bacteria > Pseudomonadati > Gemmatimonadota > Gemmatimonadia > Gemmatimonadales > Gemmatimonadales bacterium. The sequence continues at coordinate 52,162 of DATAOI010000113.1, read as the reverse complement.
CCAGCGATGCAGCAGGACCGAGTCGCCCTCGAGGCGAGCGAGCACCGGCGCCTGCACCCGCCGGAGGGCGAGATCGTTGGGGGCCAGCAGGGTGTAGGGGCCCGCTCCCGCGAGGCGCTGAGCCCAGCCGGAACGCTCCACCAGACGAAGGAACCTGCCGTACTGCCGGGTGAGCTGCGCCGACTGCAACAGATCGGGGAACTCCGAGCGGGTGAGCCCGCCGCCCCGGCGGACGTCCATACGCGCGGTGAGGCTGGTGTCGTCAGGTGGAGGCGGGATCGGCTTCGGCGTGTCGCTCCGACGCGCCGCAGTGTCCGCTCGGGGGGAAGCGCCGGCCCGAGCGGTGGTATCGCGGCGGGCGGCGGAGTCGCGGGCGGTGGTATCGCGGCGAGTCGAATCGCGGCGGGTCGAGTCGCGGCGGGTCGAGTCGCGGCGGGTGGAATCGTTCCGCGTTGAGTCGCTCACGGCGGTGCTGTCGCGCGGGGCGGCGTTCCCCGCGGGCAGGCTGTCCGCCGACCGGGTGGTGTCGGTTGCCTGCTGAGCGCGGACGGAGGATGCAGCCAGCGGCAACAGCAGGAGGAGCCAACGCCAAGCGGCGGCACGATGGCGCCTCCAGGCTCGCTGCCGTGGTTGCACGTCCATCACGCTCAGCGTGAAGTTGAATCGTGCTGCTGAGGCTGGCCGTACCCCGTCGTATCGCGGGGCATCGTGTCGACCGGCGGGGCCGCGGTCGAGTTTGCCGGGCTCACACCCGTGGAGTCCACCACGCCGGTCCGGCCGAGGGTGGTATCCCGCTGGATGCGCATAGAACTGGTGTCGTGGGTAGCCCCGGTTCCCTGGCGCTGGAGAAGCGTGTCCACCGGCGTCTCGGGTTTAGGTGGTACGGCCGTTGTGTCCCGTTCCATGCCCCGATAGCCCGGAGGATTCTGCACCGAAGTGGTGTCCTGGGCCGTGGCAGTCCTGGTGTTGTCCACCCGTGCGGTAGTACTGGAGCAGGCCAGTCCTGTGGTCAGCACGGTGAGAGCCGCCAAGCGTACACACGTATGAGTTCGCATTTCGACCTCCTCAGATCGCATTCGGGCGATTGTCAGGTTGGCTGACCAGGGTTCGGCGATGCCGGACGGTACCCGGGGGTGACTACCCCTGCCGTGATCATGGTCACCCGGTGCAAGCTCGCCGGAAGGCCCAGGAATTGCTAGTTGACTGCACTGGCCCACAGGGTTTGCCGCCGAGTCGGTTGCGGCGCTTCATCCAGCGAGATAAATGAGTGGCGAGTATGACCTTAGGCCTTGACATGCCGGCCGGGCCCAGGGCATACATTGGAGATCATAGCAGGGTCTCCGCAGCGTGCTCGCCACAGCAGCACCCGGACGCACCTCGTGGTCACAATCTACGGTCGGGAATCTCAGTGCGCCTTTCGTCGTCCCTTGCCCGCTGCACCCTGGCTCTGGCCCTCATGGGCTGGCTGCAGAGCCACGTCGCTCCCCTGCAGGCGCAGACGGACAGCCAGTGGCTGGCCGACCGAATGTCCTCCTGGTACCAGCGGGCCCAGCGCAGCTCTCCGGGCGAGTGGGGGATCGCGGTGGCCGATCAGACGGGCCAGATCCTCTGGAGCATTCAGCCGGATCAGCCCCTCATGCCGGCGTCCACCGTGAAGCTCTTCACCACAGGATTCGCCCGCAGTGTCCTGGGCGGGAGCGCCCGCCGCGCGACCCGGGTGGTCGGGGTCGGCTCGCTGGACCCGGCGAGCGGGGAATGGATCGGGAGCTGGGCGCTCGAGCTGAACGGCGACCCGTCCCTGGAGCGGGCCGAGGGCTCAGGACCGACGTTCTACGATCTGGCCCTCCAGCTCGCGGGGGCCGGGGTTCGCAAGCTCACCGGGCCGCTGCAGGTGCAGAGCACCGATGGTCCGGCCAACGCGGTGTATCCGGCGGTCTGGTCGACCCGGCATCAGGGTCGCATCTTCGCCCCGCTCATAGGCCCACTCACGCTGCACGAAAATGTCGTCTGGCTCACCATCGCGCCCGGCAGCAAGCCGGGGCAGCGCGTCCGGCTCATCGAGACCGCGCCGAGCGGCATCGGATCGATGGTGACCGTCACGGCCCGAACCCGAGCGGGTCGGCGCTCCCGGCTGGCCCTCCGCACCCGGCTGGACGGTGGCTGGGTCGTCACTGGTACCATCGGCGCGCGCGCCGGGGTCCGCCGGCTCACGGCGGTGGCCGCCGACCCGCGGGCCCTGTTGAACGCCGTCTGGAGCACCGCACTCACCCGGGCTGGCATCGTCTGGAATCCGTCGCCCTACCTGGGCCCGCCCCCGACGGGTGGCATGCAGATTCTGGGGGAAGTGGCATCGCCGTCACTGGACTCGCTGGCCAGCGAGATCAACCGTCGAAGCCTCAACTTCGGTGCCGAGCTCCTGCTGCAATGGGCCGGCGGCCGGACCCGGGGCCCGGAGCTCCTGACCGACCACGTGCGGCAGGTGATCGGATCAACCGACGGAGTGTATCTGGTGGACGGCAGTGGCCTCTCCTACGATGATCGGGTCACTCCGGCCGCGTTCGTCTCCTATCTCGCCAAGTTCCCGACCACGCCGGCCGGACGAAACTTCCCCCAGCTGCTGCCGGCCAACGGGAGCGGCACACTGCACCGGCTCAACAGCGGCTTCCCGGGTGTGGGTGTCGTGCGGGCCAAGACCGGCACGCTGGGTCGAGTCTCCACGGTGGTGGGGTACCTGGGCCGGCCGGAAGGCACTCTGCTGGTGGCCCTGATGTACAACGGCGGCAGGCCGTGGGCGGCCCGGCAGGCCCAATGGAAGCTCTTTCGGGAGCTGGGTGCCAACGGCGTCGTCATCCCGAGCGACACGCTCCCGGAACCGCCGGTGCAGCTGGGCGGCGAGGAGACCTCCCATCCCGCCTGGTGGCCGGTGAATTCGGACTCAGCGCAGTAGGCGGGAAGGGCGGTAAGGGCGGTAAGGTGGCGCCGGCCGAGGATGGCTGAGCGGAGCCGGGACATGCGAGCCTTCCCGCCCTTACCGTCCTTACCGGTCCTTACCGCCTTCCCGTCCTTCCCACCGCCCCGCCGCCCTCAAAACGTCACATGCGCCAACTGCTGTCCCTGCGGCTCGGACGAGCGGTTGAGCGCCGGCTCGACGGTGAGCGCGGCGCCCATGACGGGTGACCGGACCGGGGGCATGGGAAGCGTGAAGAAGGCGGGGTGAGGGGCGTCGGCTTTGAGGGTGACGGAACGCACCATGCCGCTCTCGGTGATGAACCAGAACTGATAGATGTTGCCCGCCGGCGCCGGGGGCAGGCCGTGGACCACCACGCACCAGCGGTGCGACACCGGTTCCTGAAAGATCAGCAACCCACCCTGGCGACCCTCCATCGCGATCGGGATCTGCACTACCTGGCGGGCCCCCCGCAGCACCGACAGCGTGTCCTCCAGCGCGACCAGCCGGTGCTCCCGGTCAGCCAGGACCGCGCTCAGCTCACGTCGGTCCTCCGCGCCCCGATAGCCCGCGCCGATCGCGAGCAGCATCGCGGCCGCCGCGACCCCGTACGGTACCCACTGGCGCCAGCGTCCCCGCCGCTGCAGGATCTGCGTCGCGGCGCGCCGGGCGAAGCTGGGCGAGGCCGCCTGGGGCGGCTGCGCCATCGGGAGCCAGGCGAGCTCGCGCTCCAGCCGGGCAACCTCCGCGGTGCACTCCGCGCAGCGGGCCAGGTGATCGCGAAAGGTCCGCTCCTCCGCCGGCTCGAGGCTGCGGGCAACGAACCCCGCGCGATTCTCGACGTACCAGTCGTGGGCGTTCATAGCACCCAATCCTTGATGGAAGCCAGCGAGACGCGAAGCTTGTCGAAGGCGAGTCGGAGCCGGGTCTTCACCGTGCCTACCGGGATGCCCAGGGCGCGGGCGATCTCCGAATGGGTGAGCCCCTGGAAGTAGGCGAGACGGACGGCCTCGCGCTGCTCCGGGGGGAGCGCGGCGAGGGCGGCGTGCACCGACTCGTGCACGTGCCAACCGGGCAGGGCGGCCTCGTCGAGGCCGCCACCCACTCGCCCCACGGGCAGGGCATCGAAGCTCTCCGCCCGGGCGTGCTTCACCTCCCAACGCCGCCGATGCCGCAGCCGGTCGATGGCCCGATTCCGGGCGATCCGCAGCAGCCAGGGCATGAGTCCCCCTGGCTCGTCTCCCAACCGGCCGATCCGGTCCCAGGCGGAAGCAAAGACCTCGAGGACCACGTCCTCCGCCTCGTCGGTATCGCCCAGCATGGACTGGGTGAGGCCCAGGAGCCAGGGACCCGCGATCTCGATGAGCTCGACCAGCGCCTGCTCGTCCCGGGCCACCAGCCGTTGGCGGAGGGAACGCTCGGTCTCCAGCGTGAGCGTCTCCCGGCCGGGCCGCCCCTCGCTGGGCGAGCCGGACTTCTTTCCGGGCTGGGATTCTGATCGGGCCACGACTATGACTGCATCGCCGGAAGGCGGAGCGCAAGTCGCCGAGCGCAAGTCGCGGAGGACCCGCTCGATCTAAGAACGTCGCGGCTGGAGTTCCGGTTTGCGGAGGAGGCTGGCGGAAGGGGCCGGCCGCAGGGGGTTTCCCCTGCGGCCGCCTGGCTCAGGCGCGGCGAGCGCCCGAGGCGAGCAATACGACGCCACCGACGATGGCGAGGGCACCGAGCAGCGGCGGGACCGGAAGCGACTCCTTCTTGTCGGCGCTCGCCTGGATCGGACCGACGTCGAGCACCTTTTCCCTGTGGGTGTAGGAGAACCCACCGAAGGCCAACCCGGCGATGCCCACGATGATCAGCAGGATGCCCACGATCGTCGCGGCCTTCATACGACTCGCCGTCCCTGGATCAGCTGGATCAGCGCAATGACGACCGCGACGACCAGCAGGACGTGGATGAATCCCCCGAGCGTATAGGAGGACACCATCCCCAGCAGCCAGAGCACCAGTAGAATGACGAAGATCGTCCAGAGCATAGCGCCCTCCCTTGACCGATGAACCTCCGGATTGCTGCGCAGTGACGCTCTAATCATGGGCGAACCCCAGGACGAGCGCCGTGATGACCCTCACGGGCCCGGTGCCCCGCGCAACACCCTCGAGGGTCCGGACCCCGCAGGTGCTGGACGCCCCCCAGCGGCCTCGGTAGCTTGAGGCGCGTTCTCTTCTTCCCCTCTGGACGGACATCCATGGCGACCCTGACCCGCCCGAGCGCTCCACCGGAGCCGGCCGCGCACACACCGTTCGTTCCGGCGCATCAATCGCCCGCCGAGCTCACGGCTCGCGCGTTGATCCTGGGGGCAATCCTCGGGGTGGTCTTCGCCGCGTCGAGCGTCTATCTCGCGCTCAAGATCGGACTCACCGTCTCAGCGTCGATCCCCATCGCGGTGCTCTCGGTAGCGTTCTTCCGGACGCTGGGTCGCTCGACCATCCTGGAGAACAACATCGTCCAGACCACCGGCTCGGCCGGCGAGTCGATCGCGGCGGGCATCGTCTTCACTTTGCCCGCCATCCTGCTCATGGGCTACGACCTGACTGTCGGCAAAGTGGCGGTCATCGCGGTCGTCGGCGGGCTGCTGGGCATCCTCCTGATGATTCCGCTCCGGCGGGCGCTCATCGTGAAGGAGCATGGACGGCTGACCTACCCCGAGGGCACGGCCTGCGCGGAGGTGCTCGAGGCGGGCGAGCGGGGTGGCCTGCAGGCGAAGCGCCTCTTTCAGGCGTTCGGAATCGCCTTCACGTACAAATTCCTGATGGCCGGACTCAAGGTCTGGAAGGAGTATCCCGGCTGGGTCTCCCGCTCGTATGCTGGGGCCTCGATCTCGGCCGAAGTGTCGCCCGAGCTGCTCGGCGTGGGGTACATCATCGGCCCTCGGATCGCGGGGAACCTTTTTGCCGGCGGCTGCATCGCGTACCTGGTCCTGATCCCGGCAATCAAGCTGTTCGGCTCCGGACTCACCAAGCCGATCTTCGCCGAGACCAAGCTCATCGCCGACATGAGCCCGGCCGAGGTCCGGGCGAACTTCGTGTTCTACATCGGCGCCGGCGCCGTGGCGACGGCAGGGATCATCGCACTCATCCGGGCGATCCCCACGATCATCGCCGCGTTCCGCTCGGGCTTCGAGGACCTGCGCGGCAGCGTGGGCGACGCGGCGGCCCGGATCCGGACCGACCTGGACCTGCCGATCTGGGTGACCCTGGCGGGGGCAGTGGCGCTCGCACTGCTGCTCACGGTGCTTCCGCAGCTCGCCGTCAATCTGCTGGGCGCGGTGCTGATCGTGATCTTCGGATTTTTCTTCGTGGTGGTGTCGGCCCGGATTACCGGTGAGATCGGGGTCAGCGCCAACCCGATCTCCGGAATGACCATCGCCGCCCTGATCGGCACCACGGCGATCTTCCTCCTGATCGGATGGACCGGAGTGGACCACCGGGTGGGAGCCATTTCCATCGCCGCGGTCATCGCGGTGGCCGCGGGCAATGCCGGTGCCACCAGCCAGGACCTCAAGACCGGCTTTCTGGTCGGCGCCACGCCGCGGAGGCAGCAGCTCGCCATCATGGTGGGGGCAGTGACCTCCGCATTGGCCATCGGGTGGACCCTCGCCCTGCTCAACAACACCTACACCAACATCGTGCCGGAGCAGCATGCGGGAGTGGCCCTCCAGGCAGCCGCGCCGGGAGCACCCGACCGCTCCGTCACCGCGCTCGGCGAGCGGATGACGTACGGCGGGCGGACCTGGGACGTGGTGCGGGTCAACCTGCCCGTCCAGGGGGTGGTGCCGGGCAAGTACCTGGTGGAGCCGACCACGCGGGAAATCGGCTATCTGGTCGATCCCGGGATCGGCGGCCGGATCCACGAGATCAACGGCCGGCCGATCACCAAGCTGGACTCGCCCAAGGCCACGATCATGGCCCTGGTGACCGACGGGATCCTGACTCGGAAGCTTCCCTGGGGGCTGGTGCTCATCGGCGTGTTTCTCACCTTCTCGATCGAGCTGATGGGCCTGCAGTCGCTGCCGATCGCGGTCGGCGTGTACCTGCCGGTCTCCACCTCGTCCGCCATGTTCGCCGGTGGCGTGGTCCGTTGGCTGATGGAACGGCGGACTCGCGGCGGCGACCGGTCACTCGCCGAGGTCGAGTCCGGTCCCGGCGTGCTCTTCTCCAGCGGGCTGATCGCGGGGGGCGCGCTCGGCGGCGTGGCGATCGCGGGGGTGGCCGCGGCGCTGGCGCACCGGGCCGAGACGGCGCAGGTGCCCGCGGCGGACTACCTGGCCTACCTGGCAGGGTTGCAGAATGCGCTGGGATCTGTCTCGCAGAACGATGTGATCGCGCTGCTGCTTTTCGCCGGCCTGGCGGCGGTGCTCTATCGGGTCGCGAGTCGCTGAGGTGGCGCGGAGGCAGCCGGTTTCGCCCACCATCGGCGCCCGGTTGATTCACGCGGCGCTCGTGGTCGGGGTGGTCTTGTTCTGGATGGTGGCCTGGTACGCGCAGGATGCCGAGCCCAGTGTGCAGCTCCCCGACCGGCGAGTGCTGTACGTGTCGCTGACCATCGTCGCTGCCACCCTGTTCGGCGCCGCCGGCTTTACCGCCAGCCGGCTGGTGCCGCCGAGGCCGGGAAGCCCGCCGGACGAATGGTGGCGCGCCAACCTGGGCCGCGCTGTCGTCATCTGGGCGCTGGTGGAGGCGCCGGCGCTGCTCGGCACCATCGCCTACCTCCTCACCCGGGACTTCCGAGCGTTGCTGGCGCCGTTCATCGGCCTGCTGCTGTTCGCCAACTACCGACCGAGCCGATTGACCGGAAGCTGAAATGAGGGTGATGACTCTGCTGCCCGCCGCGACCGAGATCGTCGCGGCCCTGGGCTGCGCGGACCGGCTCGTCGGCATCTCCCACGAGTGCGATTTCCCGCCCGGCCTTGGCTCGATCCCCCGCGTAACCACAACTCCGATCGACCCCGCCGCGGCCAGCGGCGCCATCGACACCCAGGTCCGCGCTCTTCGCGAGAGCGGCCGCCCGGTCATCGGCGTCGATGCCAGCCTGCTTCGGCGGCTCGCGCCCGACATCATCGTGACGCAGGAACTGTGTGAGGTGTGCGCCGTCGCGGACGGCGAGGCACACCGGCTGGCCTCCGCTCTGCCGTCGCCACCGGCGGTGCTGTCGCTGTCCGGCAGGACACTGGAGGGCGTCTGGGACGACATCCGACGGGTGGCCCGCGCGCTGGAGCTGGAAGACCGAGGGACAGCCCTGGTCGACCACCTCCAGGCGCGGCTGGCCCGACTGGGGGCGAGCGCGCCGGCACGTCGGCCCCGCGTCGTCTGCGTCGAATGGCTCGATCCACCGTACCTCGCCGGCCATTGGATTCCCGAGCTGGTGGAGGCCGCCGGCGGCGAGGATGTGGGCGCGCGGTCCGGCAGCCATTCGGTACACACCTCCTGGACCGAGATCGCGGCGCTGGATCCCGAGCTGATGATCGTCATGCTGTGCGGCTTCGGGGTCGAGCGATCGCGCGTCGAGCTGGCGCGATTGCAGGATCCCGGGAGCCGGCGGTTTCTCGATGGAGCGCCGGTATGGGTGCTGGACGGCAACGCCTACACCTCGCGGCCGGGACCCCGGCTGGTGGACGGGGCGGAGCGGCTGCAATCGGCCATGCTGGGACGGGAGATGGAGGGCCTGGTGAGATGGTGTCCGCACGGGTGACGCGGATCGTCCAGGCCTCTGACCAGAGCACCGACATCGCTCGCGAGCTCTTCCGGGAGTACGCGGCGTCGCTTGGCGTCGATCTGGAATTCCAGGGCTTCTCGGAGGAGCTCGCCACCTTGCCTGGCAGCTATGCCCCGCCTCTGGGGCGGCTGCTCCTGGGATGGGAAGGCGAAGAGGCGGCGGGCTGCGTGGCGCTGCGTCCACTGGAGCCGGGGATCTGCGAGATGAAACGACTCTACGTGAGGCCGGCGTACCGCCAGGCCGGACTCGGGCGCCGGCTGGTCGAGCGGATCGTTCGGGAGGCGAGGGACGCGGGCTACAGCCGGATGCGTTTGGACACGCTCCCTGCCATGGTCGGCGCCAGGGCGCTCTACCAGGCGATGGGATTCCGGCCCATTCCGGCCTATCGACCCAATCCGATCGACGGTACGGCCTTTCTCGAGCTGACGCTGCGCGCCGATCAGGGCTAGACATCGCGAGGCACCGCCGCGACCTTTGGCGGTCCCCATCCCCGACGCCCGATGAGACCCCAATCGCTTTCGTTTCTCAAGACCCTCCTGGATACCCCAGGCCCCTCGGCGTTCGAGACGGCTCCCGCCAGGCTCTGGCGCACTGAAGCGGGGGGATTCGCCGGGGACGTGCGGGCGGACGTGAGCGGCAACTCTCTGGCCACGGTCAATCCGTCGGGCCGTCCCCGGGTGATGCTCGCGGGACATATCGACGAGATCGGCGTCATGGTCACCCACATCGACGACGATGGGTTCGTCAGCTTCGACCCGATCGGCGGGTGGGACACGCAGGTCTTCGTGGGGCAGCGGGTGCGGCTGCTCGGCCGCGGCGGGGCAGTGACCGGGGTGGTCGGGAAGAAGGCGATCCACATCATGGACAAGGAGGATCGGGAGAAGGTCTCCAAGGTGGAGGATCTCTGGATCGACATCGGCGCCGCCAGCCGGGCGGAGGCCGAGCGTCACCTGCGCATCGGCGACCCCGGCGTGCTGGCCGCGGGAGTGGTGGAGTTCCCCAACGACCGTCTGGTGAGCCGGTCGATCGACAATCGCATCGGCGCGTTCGTGGTGCTGGAGGCGCTCCGGCTGCTCGCGGGGGACGCTGCCGGACTGGCGGCGTCGGTGACCGCCGTCGCCACCTCCCGGGAGGAGATCGCGGCACACGGTGGGGGCGCCCGCTCCTCGGCGGTCGCGCTGGAGCCCGACGTCGCGATCGTCATCGACGTCACCCATGCCACCGACTATCCGGGCATCGAAAAGCGGCGCCACGGCGACTACCGGCTGGGCGGTGGTCCGGTGCTGTCGCGCGGGGCATCGGTGAGCGAGCCGGTGTTCGAGCTGCTGGCGGCCGCCGCGGACGCGGAGAAGATCCCCTACAGCATCGAAGCTGCCTCACGAGACACACACACCGACGCGGAAGCGATCTTCAACGCGCATCGGGGCGTGGCCACGGCGCTGGTCTCGGTGCCCAATCGGTACATGCACAGTCCCAACGAGATGATCGCCCTGGAGGACCTCGACCGGACCGCCCGCCTTCTCGCGGCCTTCGCCCGGCGGCTCCGGCCCGACACCGACTTCGTACCGCGGTAGAGGGTGATATTCTTCGAGCGTATGCTGAGACTTCCGCCCCAGATTCCGCGCGTCCTGCTGCTGCTCGCTCTTCCTGCTGTCCGGCTCGAGGCTCAGTTCGGCGTGCCGGCCCAGCCGGCGCCGCGAGTCACTCCCCCCCCGCTCCAGGCGATCGACGACATCCGCTACCTGAGCGATGACCGTCTGGAGGGGCGGATGACGGGGACGCCGGGCGCCGATTCGGCCGCGGCCTACCTGGCGCGCCGGTTCGCCCAGGTGGGGTTGCAGCCGGCGGCCGGGGGCTGGTTTCAGGCCTTCACGGTGGCCAAGACCGCCCCGGTGGCGCAGCAGGCCCACGTCGGGGGGCTCCGGGGAAACAACGTGATCGGTGTCTTACCCGGCCGCGATCCAGTGCTCCGGAACGAGGCGATCATCGTGGGTGCCCACTACGATCATCTCGGGCTCGGCGGGTTCGGCAGCCTCGACCCGGACAGCACCGGGCGGGTGCACAACGGGGCGGACGACAACGCCTCGGGTGCGGCAATGCTGATCCAGATCGCGGCCCGGCTGGCCGTGGCGCCGCCGGCCCGGACGGTGGTCTTCATCGGGTTCAGCGGCGAGGAGCTCGGCCTCCTGGGGTCCTCCTACTACGTGAAGCAGCCGGTCTATCCCCTCGCCACCACTCGGGCGATGATCAATCTCGACATGGTGGGACGGCTGCGGCAGAGCCGGCTCATCGTGTATGGCAGCCGGACTGCAAAGGAGTTTCCTGCCCTGCTCGACTCGCTCAACTGGTACGCGGGCTTCGAGCTCAAGGCCCAGGGCGATGGCTACGGTCCGAGCGACCAGTCATCGTTCTACGCCGCCGGTCTGCCGGTGCTGCACCTGTTCACCGACCTGCACGAGGACTATCACCGCTCGACCGACGACTGGGAGAAGATCAACCTGGACGGCTTCAAGCGGGTGAGCGATTTCGCCGCCGGGCTGGTGACCGCGCTGGCCAACCGCACGCACCCGCTCACCGTGGTGACCTCCGCGCCGCCGGAAGAGTCGGACACCGCCAGAATGTCTGGATCGGGTCAGGGAGCCTACCTCGGCACCGTCCCCGACATGATGGCCAGCCCGGGAGGCGTTCGGCTGGTTGGGGTGCGGGCCGGGAGTCCAGCGGAGCGTGCCGGGCTCCGCGGTGACGACGTGATCACCCGGATCGGCACCATGGACGTGCCCGATCTCAGCGCCATGGCCGCGGCGCTCCGCAGTCATCAGCCGGGCGATGTGGTCGAGATCGTCGTCCGCCGCGGGGGCCAGATCACGACCCTCAGAGCCACGCTCGGGATTCGGGGAGGTTGAAGGATGGCCGCATTGGACGCAGACAAGGTCATCGCGTCGTTGCGCGGCGGGTTCGCCCGGGAAGTCGGGCGCGCCGAGCTGCTGGGGATAGCCGCCGAGCGGATCAGGGCGGCCGGGCCGCCCTATACGTCGGTGTATCTCTACATGCTGCACGGGGAGGAGCTGGTGCTCGAGGCCCATGCGGGGCGCGAGACCGAGCACACCCGGATCGCGGTCGGCCAGGGTGTCTGCGGCACGGCGGTGGCCACCGGACGGGATCAGAACGTGGCCGACGTGCGGGCTGTCTCCAACTACATCGCCTGCAACACCTGGACTCGGTCGGAGCTGGTCGTCCTGATCCGCCGCGGCAGCACCATCCTGGGGCAGATCGACATCGACAGCGACGTGCCCGACCCGTTCACGCCCGAGGAGGAAGCGTCCGTCCGCCGGGTGGCCGACGCGCTGGCGGTCCTGCTGTAATTGTCCCCACCGGTCGAGCTGTTCGTCCGCCGGATCGGGACCGGCCCACCCACGGTCGTGCTTCACGGCGGACCCGGCGCCCACCACGATTATCTCCTTCCAGGCTTCGACGCCCTGGCCCGTGGGCGGGAGCTCATCTACTACGACCAGCGCGGCGGCGGACGCTCGCCGGTGCCGCGTGACGTGCCGGTAGGGTGGACCGAGCACGTTGCCGACCTTGAAATGCTGCGGGAGCGCTGGGGCCTGCCTCGGCTTACCATCGCGGGCTACTCCTGGGGCGGGTTGCTGGCGCTCCTGTACGCGCTCGAGCATACCGATCGCGTGGCCCGCCTGGCACTGGTCTCTCCGGCCCCGACCTGGCGCGCCGCCAGGGAGCAGTTCGAGCAGAGCTTTACTCAGCGCAGTCTCGATCCCCAATTCCAGGAGGCGCGCCGGCGACTTCGCGAGAGCGGCCTTCGAGAGCAGGACCCCGCCCTGTACCAGCAGCGCATCTTCGAGCTCTCAGTGGCGCCGTACTTCTTCGATCCCGCGCGGGCGCGCGAGCTCACGCCCTTTCGAGTTACCGGACGCACCCAGCAGGAGGTCTGGGCCAGTCTGGGTGACTACGACCTCCGGCCCCGCCTGGGGAGCTTGCGGGGCATTCCATCCCTGGTAATCCACGGCGAAAACGACCCCATCCCGATCGCCGCGGCACGGGTCACGGCCGGCCTGATCGGGGCGGAATTTCGGCCCCTGCCGCGTTGCGGTCATGTGCCGTATGTGGAGGCATTCGATAGCTTTGTCGAGGCGCTCGACGGCTTTCTTCCCTGATCTTCCGGGGGAGTGCCCGCGCCGGGGGGTTACCTTTCGAGCATGGCGCGCCTCACTCCCTTCGACCTCGTCTTCAGTCAGATCGCCGAGCGTGTCCTTCCGGAGATCAAGGCGTCGATCGAGCGGGCCGGATACGATCCCACCGATCGCGACGCCGTTCTCATGGTCCCCGAGATGGTCACCCTGCTGCACCAGCTTCGGCCCGAGGAGGGGGTCGGCGAGGGCATGGATCAGCTGGTGGCCCTGGTGCACCACGCCTACCTGCAGTGGGAGGCCGGTGGATTGCTGCTGCCGATCCCGGAGGACCGCCTGGAGGAGCTGCTGAGCTCCCCCATCTCCCCCGAGACCGATCCCGGCGAGTCGCCGAAGGCATACTATGCCCAGCTTCCCCAGCACCGGGTCTGGGCCGAGGTGTTGGAGGGCGAGTCGCACGAGCCGCTCGACGGATGCTTCGTCCACGCGACGGGCGGCGGCAGTCTCCGGGTGCTGGGCGTGTTCGGTATGCGTCCGGAGCGGCTGGGCTTCAGTGTCGTCGAAGCGGAGGGAGCTCGGGCCAGGGACCTTCGCCGTTCCGACGGGGCCCCGCTCTTCTCGCCAGCGTTGCCTGGCGGCGCCGCGGCCCATCTCCATTCCATTGCCGGCGGTGAGGAGCTGCTCGAGCTCGGCTGGCGTACTCGCAGCATGGCCAGCGAACTGATCGCCCCGGCGCGCTGATCGATGGAGAGCGTCAAGAGCTTCATGGACAAGAAGGCGGTGGCCCAGGTCCTGGAGCAGATCGCCGCCTTTCTCGAGCTCAAGGGCGAGAACCCCTTCCGGATCCGCGCCTTCCGAACCGCCGCCCGGGCGGTCGGCAGCTTCCCTGGCGACCTGCGCGAGGCGCTGGAGGACGGGTCGCTCGCCGCCGCCAAGAGCGTGGGACCCGCCACCCTTCAGATCGTGGCCGAGCTGCTCAACACCGGCCGAGCCGGCATGCTGGAGGATCTACGGGAGCAGATCCCGCCGGGCCTGGTCGAAATGCTGGCCATCTCGGGGTTGGGCGTCGCCAAAATCCGTCAGATCCACGAGGTGCTCGACGTGGATTCCCTGCCCGAGCTGGAGGCCGCCGCGCTCGATGGCCGGTTGGCCAGACTGCCTCGCTTCGGGCCCAAGACTTCGGAGAACATCCTTAAGGGAATCGCCTACCTGCGTCAGGCGAGTGCCTTCCGGCTGTCGCACCACGCCGCGGAGGAGGCCGAGGGGCTGCGGGCGGCGCTGGAGCGGCTTCCGGGTGTGCTCTTCGCGATTGTCGCCGGTGACGTTCGGCGCCGCGCCGAGGTGGTCAAGGACCTAGTCGTGGTGCTGGTGGCCGCGGTGGCCCCGGGCGAGCTGTTCAAGCGGCTGAGCCAGCTGCCCGGGATCCACGAGTTCGCGGGGCAGGATGACCGCCGGCTGACCCTGCGATTCGCCGGCGGGGCGAGCGCACAGATCGTGGTGACCACGCCGGTGAACGCGGGGGCCGTGCTGGTCCAGGCCACTGGCAGCGAGGCCCACCTGCAGCAGCTGGCGGACTACGCGGTCGGCCGCGGGTTCGCCCTGACGGGCGCCGCTCTCTGGAGGGGCAGCGAGTTCGTTCCGACGCCGGATGAGCTGCATTTCTACCAGGCGCTGGGACTGAGCCTCATCCCGCCCGAGCTGCGCGAGGGTCAGGGCGAGATCGAAGCGGCTGCCCACGGGCGTCTCCCCCGTTTGCTCGAGCTGGCAGACATGCAGGGCTTCCTGCACTGCCACACCACCTATTCGGACGGGTCCAACTCGGTGGAGCAGGTGGCGCTCGCCTGCCGGGCGGCGGGATACCGCTGGGTCGGCATCACCGATCACAGCCAGGCGGCCGCCTACGCGGGCGGGCTCAGGCCGGACGATCTGGCGCGGCAATCGGACGAGATCGACGAGGTGAACGGCAGGCTCGAGGGGATCCGGGTGCTGAAGGGCGTGGAAGCCGACATCCTGCAGGACGGGCGGATCGACTTCGACGAGAGCGTCCTTGCACGACTGGACTTCGTGATCGCCTCGGTCCACAGCCGCTTCAACATGGGCGAGCCGGAGATGACGGCCCGCATGCTGGCTGCGATGGACAACCCCCACCTGACCATCATCGGACATCCCACGGGCCGGCTGCTGCTCTCCCGGGACCCGTACGGCCTGGACCTCGATGCGGTGATCGAGAAGGCGGCCGCCACCGGGGTCGCGCTCGAGATCAACGCCGACCCCCACCGGCTCGATCTGGATTGGCGGGTCCTGCGCAGGACCCGCGACCACGGGGTGCCGGTCTCGATCGGCGCCGATGCCCATAGTCTCGCCGGCATCAAGAACGTGGAGTTCGGCGTGGCGGTGGCGCGGAAGGGCTGGTTGGGTCCGGATGACCTGCTGAACGCCCGACCAGTCGAGGGGTTCCTGGCGCAGGCCGCCAAGAGGAAAGCGCGGTGAAGCGGGTCCCCGCCCGACCCGGGCCGGGGCCTCAGCGGAAGTCTGCGCGGCGGCTCCGCGGCGCTCCGGGCCGTGCCGCGGAAATCATGCAGCGCCTTCAGCGCATCTATCCGGACGCGGCCTGCGCGCTCCACCACCGCAATGCGTTCGAGCTCCTCTGCGCCACCATCCTTTCCGCCCAGTGCACCGACGTACGCGTGAATCTGGTCTCACCGCTGCTGTTCGCGCGGTATCCGACGCCGGAGGCACTGGCGCGCGCCTCACGTCCCGAGCTGGAGGAGATCATCAAGTCCACCGGCTTCTTCCGGAACAAGGCGAAGAGCCTCATCGGCATGGCGCAGGCGATCGTGGCCGATCACGGCGGGCAGGTGCCCCGCACCATGGAGCAGTTGCGAACCCTGCCGGGCGTGGGCCGCAAGACCGCGAATGTCATCCTGGGAAACGCCTTTGGGGTCAACGAGGGGATCACGGTCGATACCCACGTCGCGCGCTTGAGTCAGCTGCTCGGACTCACCCAGCACGACGACCCCGTCAAGATCGAGCAGGATCTGATGGGGCTCTTCCCCCGGGAGATGTGGGCCCAGATCTCCCACCTGCTCATCTTCCATGGCCGGCAGGTCTGCATCGCGCGGCGCCCCCGGTGTGGGGAGTGCGTGCTGGCCGATGTCTGCCCGTCGAGCCTGGTCTGAAGGGCCTGGGGTGTGGTGTCGCTGCACATGCGCCACACTTTCCTCCCCTCCAGACTGCCTATGTGGGGCAGGAAACTTGCACCCACCGGGCTTTCATATTCCCTTCAGCAGACGAAACCCTGTTGCGCCTGGCCGGCGTTGGCGACACGAGCCCGGGCGGGTAGCTGGGAGCCGCTGTGAGCCTGCGCACTATTCACATATGCCTCAACAGCTTATGATGAACCTATGGACCTGGTGAACTGGGTGACCATGGGGGGCTCCCCGGCAGAAACGCTTGGGAGTGTGCCCAAGCGGGGCCGCGAGGCCCCAGCCTGGGGCTCCGAGAAGAGTATCGCGGAACCCCTCCGCCGCCGCGTTTTGTTTGTCGCACCCCAGCCTTTCTACGAGGACCGAGGCACCCCGATCGCTGTCCGCCAGGTCCTGCTGGCGCTGGGAGAGTTGGGCTACGCGGTAGACCTGTTGACCTATCCGGTGGGAAGCGACGTCACCATTCCCGGGCTCCGCATTTTCCGCGGAGCCAACCCGTTCGGCATCCGCAGCGTTCCGGTTGGCCTGTCGATGCAGAAGCTGCTGCTGGACCTCTCGCTGGCGGCGGCACTTCGGGCCCACCTCCGGAGTCAGTCCTATAGCTGCGTTCACGCTGTCGAGGAGATGGCGTTTCCTGCCGCGCTCCTCGGCCGACGCTATGGCGTGCCGGTGCTCTACGACATGCAGTCGAGCCTGCCGGAGCAGCTCGCGGGCAGAGCGGTGTTCGGGTGGGCGCCGATACGGCGGGTCCTGGAGAGGATGGAGCGCTGGCTGATCGATCGAGCGGACCTGATCGTCAGCAGCGCGGGACTGGCCTGCCGGGTCCAGCGCGCCGCGCCGAACGCCCTGCTGCGGGAGTGGCACTTCCCCAGTGCGCCAGTCGAGGCGCGCCCCACCGACGTGGGCGCGCTCCGCGAGCGCCTCGGCCTCCCGGCCGAGCAGCCGGTGATCCTGTACAGCGGCACCTTCGAGGCGTACCAAGGACTGCCCGACCTCATCGCCGCGATTCCGCTGGTGCGGGCCCAGGTCCCCAACGCCACGTTCGTGCTGGTGGGAGCCGACCGGGCGAACGGTCTCGCCACCCAGGACGATGTCGAGGCGCTGGTCCGGAGTGGCGCGCTGCGCATCGTCGAGCGGCAGCCGCGGGCGGAGATGGCCGCCTACCTTGCCATGGCCGACGTGCTGGTCTCACCCCGGGCGTATGGCGGCAATCTCCCGCTCAAGATCTTCGACTATCTGGCCGCTGGCCGACCCATCGTGGCGACCGACATCCCCACCCACCGTACCGTGCTCACCGAGGATCGGGCGGTGCTGGTGCCGCCGCGGACCGACGCGCTCGCCGGTGGCATCCTGGCGCTGCTGCAGGATGAGCTGCGCGCGGCCCGGTTGAGCCGCGCGGCGCGGGCCTACGCCGACGAGCATCTGGGATGGGAACCGTTCGTCGAGTCGGTGGCCGCGATCTACGACGAGGTAGGCGGGCATGCCCGCAACGCTCGGGGCTGATCGCCCCGGGCTTCCACTGCAGACCCTGACGATCACCACCCCTCGGGCACCGTGGCCGGCGCTCCTGGCCCTGCTGCTCGCTCTCGCGGCGCTCGCGATCCGGATCCAGGCGGCGTCACAGCCCGGGCTCTGGGCCGACGAGATTTTTTCGCTGGCCATCGCGACCGGGCATAGCCTGGAGCACCCGGCCGCCGCGGCGGACTCCACGCTGGGCGATTTCGTCGAGCCCCGCGAGGCAGCGCGGCCGGAGACGTTCCGGAAATACGCCGAGCAGGAAGCGCATCCGGCCGGTGCGGCGCGGGTGGTCCGGGCGGTCCTGCTCTCCGACACCAGCCCCCCGTTGTACTACCTGCTCCTCGATCGATGGACCCGCGCGTTCGGCACCAGCGATGCCGCCCTGCGCCTCTTTTCCGTCTGGTGGGCCGCACTCTCGCTCGCCTTGCTGTGGCTGCTCGGGCGAGAGCTGGGTGGGCGCCGCGTGGCCTGGACCGCCTGCCTGCTATTCTCCTTCTCTCCGGTCGCGATCTACTACTCCGTCGAAGGCCGGATGTATTCGCTGCTCTGGTGCCTGGCTCTTGGACTTGGGTGGCTGACCCTCCGGCTCTCCGCGGAAGACGTCCATCCGTGGCAGGCAGCGCTCTGGGTGGTTGCCGGCGCAGCCGGCCTCCTCACCCATTACTTCTTCGCCTTCGTCTGGCTCGCCTGCAGTGCGTGGCTGTGGCTCCGGGGCAGCCCGGCGTCGCGCTGGCGGCTCGTCATGCTTGCCGGGGTCACGCTGCTGCTCGTCCTCCCCTGGTATCTCCAGGTTCCGGGCAGTCTCGCGCGGTGGCGAATCACCGGCGGGTGGCTCAACGGCGACCTGCACTGGCCTGGCGCTCTGCGGCAGCCGTTCGTGCTGGCCGGAAGCCTTCTCTCCGGCAGGAGCTATATGGGCGGCTGGCGCTGGAGTGATCGATTGGCGACCGGCCTGTTCGTGGGGCTGGGAATCTGGATGGCCGGCCACGGCCTGCTCCGGCGCATGTTCTCCGCGCGGTCTCTCCTCCTCTGGGGTTGGATGGCCGCGGCTTGCGCGGGCCCGCTCGTATTCGACCTGCTCCGGCACACCACCACCACCGAGGTTCCCCGATATGTCTTGGCCGCCCTTCCAGCCGCGATGCTGCTGGCCGCACTCGCCATCGGCCAACTCCCGCCGAGGTCTTCCGTGCTGTTTCTCGCGGCGATGCTCCTCCTCTGGCTTCCCGGCGGTCAGGCCGTCAACGCGCGAGCTCCCCGGCCTTGGGAGCCGTACCCCGAGCTGGGTGCTCGTCTCGATTCCTGGGCCCGGCCCGGTGACCTCGTCCTGGTGGCCTCGATCCCTTCGGGAATCGTCGGCGTGGCTCGGTATCTCCGGCGGGATGTTCCGCTGATCTCATGGGTGGCCCAGCTCGGAGGCCGCCAGGTGCCGGGCGATCTGGAGCGCCTCCTGCGCGGGCGGCGCCGGGTGGCCTTGGCCAGGATCCACGATTCCGGCGCGTCCACCGAGCTGGATGGGTGGTTGCGGACACATGCCCACCTGCTTCGGCGCGACCAGTTCCATTCGTCCAGGGCGCAGGTGTTGTACTTCGCTCCCCTGGAGGGAGACAGCTTCTTCGCGCCGAATCCGCACCCGGCGGCGTCGCATGTCGCGCCCTAGCATGTCGCTGGGAATGACCTCGGCGGCGTACTAGCTTATGGGCATGCCCCCTCCAGCTGCGGCGCCCGTCATCACCATCCGTCCGCCGAAGGGTTGGGCACCGCTCGAGATCGAGGAATTTCTCGCCGCGCACGAGCTGCTCTACTTCCTGGTGCTCCGCAACCTCAAGCTGCGCTACAAGCAGACGGCGCTCGGTGCGGCATGGGCGCTGCTGCAGCCGCTCCTCACCATGGTGGTGTTCGCCGTGATCTTCGGCCGGCTCGCCCGGCTGGGCTCGGACGGTCTGCCCTATCCGCTGTTCGCGCTGTTGGCGCTGGTTCCCTGGACCTATTTCGCCAACGCCCTCACCCAGGCCGGCAACAGCCTGGTGGATCAGCAGCAGCTGCTGACCAAGGTGTACTTCCCCCGGCTGCTGCTCCCGCTCGCGGCGGTGATCGCCGGGCTGGCCGACCTGGCGATCGCGTTCCTCCTCCTGCTTCTCGTCCTGACCTGGTACGGCATCCCACTTTCCATTCGGCTGCTCGCGGCGCCCGGGTTCGTGCTACTCGCGGTGGCCAGCGCGATCGCCCCCGGCATCTGGCTCGCCGCGCTCAACGTGCGCTACCGCGACGTCCGCTACGCGATCCCCTTCCTGGTGCAGATCTGGCTCTTCGCCACGCCGGTGGCCTACTCCAGCAGCCTGGTCCCCGAGCGCTGGCGACCGCTCTATGGGCTCAATCCCATGGCGGGCGTGGTGGACGGCTTCCGCTGGATGATCGCACCCGCGGCACCCGGGCTTGGCACCGGGTTTGCGGCCTCGGTCGCGGCCGTGGTCGTCCTGTTCTTGGGCGGGCTCTACTTCTTCCGGCGAATGGAACGCTCGTTCGCGGACGTGGTCTGATGGCCGGCGCCAGCGAGCTGGTGTAGCCGTGTGCCGCGCGGCGATCCGGGTCGAGGGCCTGGGCAAGGAGTACCACATCGGGACCGTGCGGGGATCGCGGACGCTGCGGGAGGACTTGGCGGACCTGGCACGCGCGCCATTCCGCCGCGGCGCGATGTCAGGTGCGGGGCCGAAGGGCCGTACCGTGTGGGCCCTGCGCGACGTCTCGCTCGAGGTCCAGCGCGGCGAGGTCATGGCCATCATCGGCGGGAACGGCGCGGGCAAGAGCACGCTGCTCAAGATCCTCTCGCGCATCGTCGCGCCGACCGAGGGCTGGGCCAAGATCGAGGGGCGGGTCGGGTCGCTCCTCGAGGCGGGCACCGGCTTCCACTCCGAGCTCACCGGGCGCGAGAACGTCTACATGAGCGGCGCCATTCTGGGCATGCGGAAGGCGGAGATCGAGCGGAAATTCGAGCAGATCGTGGCGTTTGCCGACATCGGGCCGTTCCTCGACACCCCCGTGAAACGCTACTCCAGCGGCATGCAGGTGCGGCTCGCCTTCGCCGTGGCCGCCCATCTCGAGCCCGAGGTGCTGATCGTGGACGAGGTGCTCGCGGTGGGCGACGCCGAGTTCCAGAAGAAATGCCTCGGGAGAATGCAGGACGTCTCGCGGGGCGACGGTCGGACGGTCCTCTTCGTGAGCCACAATATGGACGCGGTGCAGCGACTCTGCGACCGGGCCGTCCTACTGGAGCGGGGACGCGCTGTCGCCATGGGCCCGACGGCGGACATCGTGGCGCAGTATCTCGCGCGGGCCGATGCCCCGTCCTCCGCAGGCGCCTGGATCGACCTGTCCGGGGTGGAGCGCCGGGGGAGCGGCGTGGCGCGGGTGGTCCGGGCGCGCTATCGGAGTGACCTCGAGGCCGCGGGCGGCCAGCCCTATCCGGATGGGCCGCTCACGATCGGTCTGGCCATTGAGACCGTGGCCCCGTGCACCATCGCGAGCCTGGCCGTGACACTCTCCGAGGTGCATGGGACGAAGCTCGTCAACGCCGACACGATCACGCTGGGACACACCTTTCGGCTGGAGCCAGGCGAGCACCGGCTGGCACTCCGGATTCCGGAGCTGCATCTCAACCCCGGGGTGTACGGGATGGGATTCTGGCTGGCGGGGCCGCTCGGCGTCATTCACGACCACGTGCGACCGGGGTTCGATCTCGAGGTGGTGGCCCAGCAATCGCCTGGCCTGGGGCGCACGCCGAGCGACGACGGGCTGGTCACCTGCCGGCTGGAGCTGCTGGACTCCGACTGAGATCGGGACCGCCGCGTGAGATCTGGCGCACCTCCGCGGTCCAGAGAGCGAGGAACAGGCTCCGGGCGAGGAGGGCGGCGGGTGGTGTCCCGCCGGCGTCGGCCGCCGCGTGGCGAACATCCGACTGTGCGTGGATCAGCCATACCAGCGCGCGGAGCGGCGCAAGCTGCGCGGGGTCGAAACCGGTGGCCTCGAAGTATCGCGCGAGGGAGTCACGGCGGACCGCGCCGGTCTGCGTCGAGGGATCGAGAGACCGATCAAACGAAGCCAGCCGGCTCTCGCGGTTCCGCGCGCGGTCGACGCTGAACGATGCGTACGCCAGGTAATAGAGCAGATCCAGCGCCGGCAATCCCTCCACGTCGGCCGACTCCCAGTCCAGCACCGCGATCTCGCCACCCGGAGTGACGAGCACGTTCCACGGCCCGAAGTCGCGCTGCTCCGGAACCACGGGGAGCGCCCCGATGCCGCGCACGATGGTCGCTCCCTCCCGCAGGAGTCCCCGGTCCACCACCCCTTCGAAATTTTCCACGAACCGGGACAGCACCGGCTCGACGATCGCCTCACGCCACTCGCCCGGTGACCGCGCAGGCCGGCCGGCGGCGAGCGCGCCGAGCCAATCGGTGACCTTCATCGACCAGCCGCCGAAGCTCCGGGGTGAGAGCAGGCTCTCGAGCGGCCGGCCGGCCAGCGCGGTCTCCCCAACCAGGGGCACGCCGTCGACCTCCCGGCGGAAGAGGACTCGGGGCACCCCGGGCACGGGCCGGCCAGCGGCCAGACTCGCCAACGCGGCGCCCTCCTGGAGGACGCCGGCCGCGGCCTCGTCCACCCTAGGCGCCTTCACCGCGACCAGCGGGACCGGGCTCGGCTCGGCGAATGCCAGCAGGACCACCTTGCTGACGCTCCGCGGTCCACCGGTCACCAGCAGAGTCGACAACCGGTCGGGCGCGGAGCCGAGGCCCCATTCCGGCCAGCCATCCCGGAGCCACGCCGCGGGGCCGTGCCCTCCCGAGCAGGGAGGCCCCGGGCATCGCGCGATCGCACAGACGGGACTTCCAAACCGACCGCGGAGGAGGTCGTGGGCTCGCTGGCGGGCCTCCGCGATGAGCCGCCGCACCCGCCCGCCGCGCAGGCGCCGCCTGGAGCGTACATAGGCGGCGGGGCCACGCGCCCCGACCGGCATCCAGTAGACCGGCAGCACGGAGGAGGCCGGCCACTGCCGGTAGCACGCCACCTCTTCGAACCCCGCGGCGCGGAGCGCGCCTGCGATCCGGTCCGTACCGCCCAGCCGCGAATGCCATTCCGTATAACACGAGCCGCCAGGCCGGAGCGCTTCGCGTAGCTCGGCCAGAGTTCTGGCATCGGGGTCCTCGGCTACTGCGAGATCGCAATCCCGGGGCTGCCCTTCCGAGACTACCTCATCCGCGATACTCGCCACGGCGGCGGCCAACGCACCCCGCGCGCGGCATAGCGCCCGGTGAGGACGCGGCGAGGGCAGGAGGAATCGCCAGTCCGCCCGGCGGAGCCGCGCGTTTCGCTCCTGCTCGGGCGTCTCAGCCGGGACGGGCATCACTGTCGCCCGGCCCCGGCCAGCACCTCGTCATAGATTCGCATGACCTGGCGCGCGGTCATTTGGGAGGAGAATTCGCGCTCAACCCGAGCCCGCCCCGCCGCGGCGAGCCGCCGCGCGAGCACAGGGTCGCCGCGCAGCCGGCGAATAGCCGTCGCGAGGGCAGCGGGATCGCGTGGGGGGACCAGCAGCCCTGTCTGCTCCGACGTGATGGCCTCGTCGGTGCCGCCGATCGCCGTGGCCACGATCGGTCGCTCCGCCGCCATCGCCTCCAACGCCGAGATGGGCAAGCCTTCATAGAGCGAGGGGAGCACGAAGAGGTCGGCGGCCGCGAGGAGATCGGGCACATCGGAGCGATGGCCCAGGAAGAGGCAGCGATCGGAAATACCCAGCGTGCGCGCCTCCGCCTCTAGCTCCTGCCGCAGCGGACCGTCGCCGGCGAACACGAAGGTCGCGTCGGCAACCTGCGCCGCTGCCGCCAGGAGATATGCATGGCCCTTCTGCGGATGAAGTCGCGCCGGTGTCAAGACGACGTAATCCGGCCCGCCTCGGACCAGCGCCGCGCGGAGCACAGGATTGCCCGAGTGGCGCGGCGGCGGCACCCGGATCGCGTTCCGGACCACCGCGAGCTTCTCCGGCGGCACGCCCAGCTCCCGAGCATATCGGGCCTTCACTTCGTCCGAGACGGCGATGATGCGTCGAAACAGCTTCAGGAGCAGATGCGGCTGGCGCGTGCTGTCCGGCGTCATGTAGAGCTGGGCGGTTCCCACGATGGCCGGCACTCGAGCCAGCCAGGCGGCGAGCACACCGTGCTTGCAGGCGAACGGCCAGCTCAAGTGCGCGTGAAAGACGGCCGGGCGCTCGGCGCGGAGCGCGCGCCGGAGCCGGATCGTCCCGGCCACTCGGTGCCGTGGGTCGACCCGCGGCACCGCGAGCGTGCGGATCCCCAGCCGCGCCGCGCCGTCCACTAGGCGGGCGACCCCAGCCTCGGGATGATGCATCAGCACCGGCTCCCAGCGTTCCCGGTCCAAGGACGCCATGAGGTGCAGCGCCGCCTCCTCGCTGCCTCCGAAGAAGTCGCCGTCGACGTAGTGAACGACGAGACGGCTCATTGCGTCGGGCTTCGGGGGGAGGCCGCTACCACGTCCGCCAAGGCCTGCAGGTTTCGCTGATAATAGCGCCGGGCGAAATCCGTGGCCCGCCGGCCGAGCGCGGCGGCCTGCTCCGGATCTCGCAGCAGCTCGATCAGCAGCTCACTGAACTCCTCGGCCGATCCGGCCTGCCGGAAACACGACTCAGCGCCCTCCTCCAGCCCTCGGGCGCCGGACACCGTCGTCACCAGCGGCCTACCATGTTGCAGGGCATCCACGGACTTGATGCTGAGCCCGGTGCCGAACTGCTGTGGATTGATGACGACGGCGGCCTGCCGGTAAAGGTCCCCGAGCGAGTCGACGAACCCGAAACGGCGCACGCCGGGCGAGTCGCTGCGAATACGCTTCCCGATGCCGCCGACCAGCCAGAGCTCGGCCTCTGGAACGCGGCGACGAACGGCCGGCAGGACCCGATCGATGAACCAGGTCACCCCGTGCACGTTGATGCCCATCGGGCCGCCGACGAACAGCATGGCGCGGGCGCAGTCCCCCGCCGCCACCGGGGCCGCCTCAACCACCGGAGCCAGATGCCCGACCACGGTAACCGTCCGGGTGGTGAGCGATCGGAAATGGCTCGCGTCCCACTCCTGAATCGCCAGCACGGCGTCGGCTCGATCGAGCGCCTTCGCTTCCTCCGCCTTCCCGGTCGAGAAGAATTCATTTGCCTGACCGTGCGCGCGATACAGGCGGTAGCGGTCGGAGAAGACGTCGTGGGTGTCGAGGAGCTTGCGTACCGAGTCTGGCGCGAACTCGAACAGCTTGGAGTAGAAAACGTAAGACAGAATCGCTACCTCGAACCCGCGGGCGAGCAGTGTCCCCAGGTAGCCGGCCGCCTCGGGATCGAAGTAGCTGTCCACCGGGAGGTTCAGGTGGAATGCCTTACCGACCAGCCGGACCAGCTTCCGCCGGCCGCGCCCGAGGAAGCTCGCCGGGGAGAGGCTGCGGAAGGGATGCAATCGCTCCTTCCAGTACTGCCGCATGGGTGTGTCGGCGGCCCGGAGCGACTGTTGGAGATAGAGGAAATGCACCTCATGTCCCAGGGACAGCAACCCGTCCGCCATGTGGCGCACCCGCGCGCTGGCGCCGGTGGTGCTGGGGTGGGTGGGGACCGGTGCGATGAGCAGGACCTTACTCATCGCCAGGCGAGGCTAACGGTACTCAAACCGAGCCTTCAGGCGATTGAGCGGTCCCTCGAAGGCGTGCCAGGAGACCGCGGCCACCGCAATGGATGCGGCCGCGTAGAAGAACAGAAAGGGCAACGTCTGATCCCCGAGCGGAGCGAGCAGATCGGGGTACCCCAGACGGCGGGCTAACTTCGGCAGCAGCTCGGGCAGCATCGCGTGGTAGACGTAGATGCCGTAACTGATCGTCCCCAGATAGCGCACCGGGGCGAGCTGCAGGAATCGGCCAGCCGGCCCGCCCATGCCGCGCGAGGCACGCGCCACCAGCCACACGCCCACCAGCGCCACCGCGAGATCGAACACCACGATGCGAAGCCGCCAGAAACCATTGCTCGCTACCGCCGCCTGATGGATGGCGAACAGCAGCAACCCGCTCCAGAGCGCGGACGCCCCGATGGGCCGGATGAGGGGGTGCGACTCGAACTCGGGAAGCACCGTCATGGCCAGGTACGCCCCCAGCGCCAGGGAGTCGATGCATCCCAAGGGCAGGACCGGCGTGATATCGTTCCCGGTGAGGGTGAAGACGACGAACCGGAAGATCGGCCCAAGCGCGACCAGGCTCAGGGCAATCCCCGGGAGCCAGCGGCGGCGGGCAAAGAGAATGACCCACGGCCACACGAGATAAAACTGTTCTTCGACCGCGAGCGACCAGAAATGGCCCACGTGGCCGCCCCAGGCGCCGTGGTGGACCGCGTTGACCAGGAAGAAGTGTACGTTGGACAGGTACCCTGCGTGCCAGAGCATTCCCTCCCGTGCGCCCGACACCTTCCCGAACCATGCGATCACCAGCGCGAGATAGTACAGCGGGAAGATCCGCAGCACTCGGCGAATGTAGAAGTGCCGCAGTGCGACCCCGGCCGGTGTCCGTCCGGCATCCAGCCCCAGGCGGGACCGCAGGAGTATTCCGGTGATGAGAAAGCCGCTGAGAACGAAGAACACCCGCACGCCGATTCCGCCGAGGTGGACGTACTGGCGGGCAGGGCGCCAGAAATGGTAGCAAACTACCATTCCAGCCGCGAGCGCTCGAAGCCCATCCAACTGCGGCATGTGGCGCAGGGGCGTGCTGGGCGTCCAGATCGTATCCTGGTGAGTCGTGCGGCTCGCCGGAGCGGCGGTCATAGGTGGCTCACGTCAGTGGCTAATGGCTTCGCTGAGCACGAGATAGGGCGAGTCTGCCCGGCGGCCTCCAGGGTGTTCCTGCCTTCGAGATGACCCACCCCTGTGGTATGTTTCCTGCACCTTGCGCGCCGCCTCCGGGAAATGCAGGGTGAGTGCCGCACCCCAACGCGTTATCCCTTCGCCCACAGTTACCTGCCTCAGACGGGGGAGATCGTGACGCCGGGCCCAACTCCGCTCGTCTCGGTCGTCGCGATCTTCCTGAACGCCGAGCGCTTCCTGGACGAGGCGATCCGGAGCGTGCTGGCGCAGACCTATCCCCACTGGGAGCTGCTGCTGGTCGACGACGGCTCCTCCGACGAGAGCGGCGAGATCGCGCGGGGCTTCGCCGAGCGCGAGCCTCACCGAGTCCGCTATCTGGAGCACCCGGGGCATCAGAACCAGGGGATGAGCGCGTCCCGCAACCTGGGTCTGCAGCACGCCCGGGGCGAGTACCTCGCCCTCTTGGATGCGGACGATGTCTGGCTGCCCGAGAAGCTCGAGCGTCAGGTCGCGATTCTCGAGGCGCACCCCGAGGTGGCGCTGCTGTTCGGCGCACCGCTGTACTGGTTCGGATGGACCGGGCAGCCCGACGATCGCGAGCGCGACTACGTCATTGATCTTAAGCTACCGCTCGACCGAACCTACGCGCCGCCCGACCTGCTGCTCCCCTTCCTCTCGCGCACGGCTCCGACACCCTGCCCATCCGACGTGCTCGTCCGCCGCGCCTCCGCGGTGAGCGTCGGCGGATTCGAGTCCCACTTCGTCGGCACGAACATGGTCTATGAAGACCAGGGCTTCTTCTCGAAGTTGCTCCTCCGCTTCCCGGCCTTTGCCTCGAGCGAGACCTGGGACCGGTATCGCCAGCATCCGGAGTCCTGCTACGCCGTCTCCAAGGCCAGCGGCGGGCGTGAGCTCGCCCGGGGCTACTTCCTGAGGTGGTTACGGCGATACCTGCAGGACCACGGCCAGGCGAGCGGTCCGGTCTGGGAGACCGTCCAGGCGGAGCTTCGCCCATTCCGCCTGGTGTCTCGGGCGATAGCAGGCGCTCGGCGGCTGGCCCGGGCCACCCTGCCGGTCGGCCTCCGAACCTGGGTCGGTGCCCGGGTGCCGGCGCTGGGCGGCTCACCCGGTACCCAGGCGGTGCGGTTCGGAAGTCTGCGCCGGCTCACGCCGGTGAGCCGGCGGTTCGGCTGGGATCGAGGCGGGCTGCCGGTCGATCGCTATTACATCGAGCGCTTCCTGCGGGAGCACGCGGGAGACATCCGGGGCCGCGTGCTGGAGGCGAGGGACGATGCCTACACCCGCAAGTTCGGGGGCACCAACGTCACCCGGGCCGAAGTGCTGCACCCCACCACGGACAATCCCAGAGCGACCATCGTCGCCGACCTTACCTCCGCCGACCACGTGCCCGGCGACAGCTTCGACTGCATCGTGCTGACCCAGGTGCTGCCGTTCATCCTGGACGTGCCGGCGGCAGTCCGGACCCTGCACCGGCTGCTGCGGCCGGGCGGCGTCGTGCTCGCCACGATGCCGGGCATCAGCCAGATCGTCCGCTACGACATGGATCGTTGGGGCGACTACTGGCGATTCACCTCCCTGTCGGCGCGCCGGCTATTCGAGTGCGGCTTTCCGGAGGGCGAGGTTCGGGTCGAGACCCACGGAAACGTGCTCGCGGCCACGGCGTTCCTGCAGGGCCTGTCGAGCCGGGAGCTCCGGCCGGACGAGCTGGAGTACATCGACCCCGAGTACGAGGTCCTCATTACCGTGCGCGCCGTGAAGGGACATGCCTGAGACTCCACGGGTCAGCGTCGTGATGGCGGTGCGCAATGGCGTGCCCTATCTGGAGCAGGCCGTCGACAGCATCCTGGCGCAAACGTTCACCGACCTCGAGTTCGTGATCATCGACGACGGCTCGACGGACTCGACGCCAGAAGTGCTCCGACGTTACCAGACCGCGGACCACCGTGTCCGGGTGCTCCATCAGGAGAACGCGGGGCTGACCCCGTCGCTGAACCGCGGCTGTCAGCTCGCACGCGGGACCTACGTGGCCCGCATGGACGCCGACGATGTCGCATTCCCCGATCGGCTGGCGCGGCAGGTGGAGTTTCTGGATCGGCACCCTGGGGTGGCCCTGCTGGGGAGCGCCGTGGTCCGCATCGACGAGCTGGGCCGGGAGATCAAGCGCAGCGAATGTCCCACGTCGCACGCGGAGATCGTGCGGGCCCTGACCCGGTACAACTGCTTTACCCATCCGACCGTGATGCTGCGGAAGGACATGCTGGCGGCAGTCGGCGGTTATCGCGAAGCCTACCGCCAGGCCCAGGATTACGATCTCTGGCTCCGCCTGAGCGAGCGATACGAGGTGGCCAATCTCGCCGAGCCGCTGCTCTACTACCGGGTGTATGCCAGCCAGGTCTCGGTCCGCCATCTCGAGCAGCAGATCGTGTCGGTGGTCGGCGCGCGGGCTGCCGCGGCCGCGCGCAAGACCGGGGGCACGGATCCCACGCCGTCCGAGGGGCACGTCACGCCCGAGCTGCTGCGCGCGTGGGGGGTACCCGACGCAACCTTGGCCGAGGCGATCGGCGAGGGGTATCGCTACGCGGTGTACCTCATGCAGCAGGTCGGGCGCCGGCAGGAGGCGATCGAGCTGCTTCGCACGGGCCGGCGTCTCTCCAAGGGACACGGCGGATTGGGGCCGATGCTGGCCGGCGCCTGCTTGAAGGAGGCGAGGGCCGCCTACCAGGCCGGACATCTTCGAGCCAGCATTGGCTGGGGCCTGCGTGCCTGGCAGGCCCAGCCATGGCTCCCGCTGCAGCTCCTCCGCGGACGCCCGGGCGCGGTACGCTCCGAGGTCGGCAGCGCCGGGGCGAGCGCATGACGCGCGCGTCCGTGCCCATCCTGATGTACCACGAGGTGACTCCCAATCCGCATCCGGCGTTCCGGCGATATTCCGTCACGGTTCGAGAGTTCGCGCGTCAGATGCGGTGGCTGGCCGCGTTCGGCTATCAGCCGATCGACATGGAGACCCTGGCCAGTGTACGGCTGGGCCACGGCCAGCTGCCCACCCGCCCGGTGGTGATCACCTTCGACGACGGCTTTCAGGGGTGTGTCGATCACGCGGTCCCGGTGCTCCGGGCCCACCGATTCACGGCGGTCTTCTACCTCGTCGCGGGCCTGATGGGAGAGACCAGCCGGTGGCTGCTTCCCGAGCTCGGCATGGCGCTGCCGGTGATGGGATGGGAGGCCGCCAGAACACTGGTTGCCGACGGGTATCAGTGTGGCGCCCACACCGTCACCCACCCGCGGCTGACGGGGCTCGATGCCTCGCGCTGTCGAGCCGAGCTGGTCGATGGGCGGCAGCGGCTCGAGGATGAGCTGGGCCGGCCCGTCCTGCACCTCGCCTATCCCTATGGCTCTGTCGACGAGTCCGTGCAGGCCGCCGCGGCCGCCGCGGGCTACCTCACCGCATGCTCCACTCGCCCGGGTCTCTCCGGCCCCGATGACGACCCGCTGGCGCTCCGGCGCGTCTCCATCTACGGGCACGACTCGTTGATCGATTTTGCTTGCCGGCTCCGGAACGGCACCGCGTTCCGCGAACACATCAGTCAGGCTCTCGGCGGCGTGACCCGGCGATTCCGCAAGCGGACTGTTTCCGCCCAGTGACGGCGGCGCCGCAAATCAGCGTGGTCATCCCGACCTATCAGCGCCGGGACTCGCTGCTGCGCCTGCTGGCGTCGCTGCGCACGCAGACGCTTCCCGCCGATGCCTACGAGGTCATCGCGGCGATCGACGGTTCGACCGATGGAACAGCCGCGGCGGTGCGCGGGCTTGCCGTACCCTACGCTCTCTCCGCGTTGGAGGGACCCAACCGGGGGCGGGCCGGAGCGTGCAACGCCGGCATTCGTGCGGCGGGAGGCGAGGTTGTAGTGCTGCTCGACGACGATATGGAAGCGTCCCCCGGATTTCTGGCCGCCCACGCCCGCGCCCACCAGGGACCGGTCGAGCGGGCGGTGGTGGGCGCCGCGCCGATCGTCGCCGGATCCGAGTCGCCTCCTTTCGTGCGATACATGGCCAGTGGATTCCGCTCGCGGCTCGATCGGATGTCCCAGCCGGGCTATCGGCTCCGCTTCCGCGACACCTACACTGGCAACTTCTCGGCTCATCGCGAGGTACTGCTGGGGGTCGGCGGGTTCGATGCGGCGTTCCGGGTCTACGGTCATGAGGACTACGAGCTCGCCCTCCGTCTGCAGGAGGCCGGTGTCGAGCTCACCTACAGCGCGGACGCGCTGGCGCACCAGCACTACGAGAAGACCTTTGCCGGGTTCGCGCCCGATGGGATCGCCCGCGGGCGCACGGCAGTGCTGTTCGCCGGCAAGCACCCGGCGATCGTGGACCGCATCAAGCTCTCGGAGTTCCACAGCGGACCCTGGCGGTGGCGCGCTCTCCGGGGCCTCCTCTTGCGCCTGAGCCGGGTGACCGACCGTGTGCCGCAGTGGGTCGTCGGGCTGATCGAGCGAGTGGAACGCCTCGAGCCCGCCCGCCTCGACAAGTACTACACCCTGGCAATCGACTACCTGTACTGGTACGGTGCCCTCGGCGCGATGCGTGAGGGGGCGGCCGGAGGATCTGTGTCCGACCGCCTGACCGCCGGGACGACGGCGGAAAAGGTCGGGCAGGGATGACTCTGTCCGCCGCCTCGGGCCCCGTGTCCGGCAACGACTCATGGGCCGGCACCAGGACCCGCATCGCAATCCTGCTGGTGCTCCTCTACGCGGGGGCGTCGACCGTCCGGTGGGTGCAGCGGGCCTCCGAGTGGCCAACCGGTGCCGCGCAGGACGAGATCTCGACTTACGAGCACGCCTTCGGGGACCTGCGGGCCATGCTTCCGGCCCATGGCACCGTAGGGTACCTGGATCGACTGGGGCCAGCCGGCGCCCCTGCCGACGACCCGAAGTCGGAAGCGCTCCTTCGGTTCCGCCGCTATCTCCTGGCGCAATACTTTCTGGCGCCGGTGCTCCTGGTCAAGAGCACCGATCCCGAGCTCGTCATCGGTAACTTTGGCCCGGAGGCTGTGCCGGAGGTGCCGACGGGACTCCGCGTCATCCGGGATTTCGGCGACGGTCTGGTGCTCTTCCGGTCGCGCCCGTGATCGCGGCGCTCGGTCTTTCGTTCGTCGTCTCGACTGCACTGGGCGCGCTGCTGCTCCGGACCGCGTGGCCCGGTGATGCCGCCGGCAGACCGTGGCCGCTGCTCGTCGCGCTCGGAGCCGGACTGGGCGCGGGAGTGTCGGCCGTCCTGCTCTTCCTCTGGATGCTCGCGTTCGGACCCACGCGAGGCTTCGCGCTGGCGGAGGTGGGACTGGTGATGTTGTTGGTCGTCGTGGCGTTCAGGGCCGGCAGGAGGCCGGCCGCCGGGCCTGCACCCGAAGGCGGCCAGAGCAATTCTCGACTGCTCCCGCTGCTGGTCGCGGGCTTTCTGGTGACGCTGTCTGCCGCGGCCGCGGCCTTCGTGTCGACGCTTCGGCAGCACCCGCACGGCCAGTGGGACGCCTGGATGAACTGGGATATGCGGGCCCGAATGTTCTTCCGCGGGGGCGAGGCCTGGCGGAATGCGTTCTCGGCCACGTTCCCGTGGTCCCACCCGGATTATCCGGTGCTGGTTCCCTCGCTCGTCGCCCGGAGCTGGCTCTACGCCGGCGCCGAGACACTGCTCGGGCCCGCGCTGGTGGCGGCCACGTTCACATTCGGGGCGGTGGCACTCCTGGCATCAGCGCTGGCCGCTCTTCGCAGCACCAGTCAGGGGCTGCTGGCCGGAATGGTCCTGCTGAGCACGCCGTTCTTCATCCTTCATGGCACCTCGCTCTACGCCGACGTGCCCCTCGCCTTCTTCTTTCTCGCGACCATGGTCTGCCTTGCCCTGGATGCGCGGCAGGGCGAGGCCACCACCCGCTTCGCGGTGCTGGCCGGCGTGGCGGCGGGCCTGGCGATGTGGACCAAGAACGAAGGCGTGCTCTTCAGCCTGGCCGTGGGGGCCGGACTGATCGTCGCCGGCGGGCGCGACTGGGCCGCCACTCGGCGGCGGCTGCGCGGGTTCGGCAGCGGACTGCTCCCGCTGCTCCTCCTGGTGGCGAGCTTCAAGATCGCGTTCGCCCCACCGAACGACCTGCTATCGACCCTCGACGTCCAGCGCACCTTCGGGCGATTGACCTCGGCGCATCGCTACTATCTCGTCATCCAGGCATACACCACTCATATCGCGTCCTTCGGGGGGAACGGCTTCGGCAGTGCGGTGTGGGTGCTGGCCGCCTATCTCCTGGGACTCGGTGTCAGCGGGACCGACGCCAGCCGCCGCTGGCTGCGAATGGCTGCGATTGCCCTCATGCTTCTGCTGGCGGGCCACTTCATGGTCTTCGTCAGCATGGCCGATGAGCTGGCCAGGCTGCTCGACAGCTCGCTCGATCGGCTGCTGCTGCAGATCTGGCCCAGCGCGCTGTTTCTGTTCTTCATGCTGGTGCGCACGCCGGAGGAGGCGAGCACCGGCCCACTCCTGATCGGACGGACGATTGACCAGCACTGACACGCCGGGCGCATCCCGAGTCGCCGGGCCCCTGGTATGGCTCATCTGGGCGGCCACCCTCGCCAGTCTCCTCCTCGCCATCGCTGGCGACGGCCGGAACATTCCCTTCGAAGAAGATTGGCTGATGGTCGGGCCGATGACCGGCCACGAGCCGAACCTGCCGCGCTGGCTCTGGAGCCAGAACAGCGAACACCGGCTTCCGCTTCCCCGCCTCGTCAATCTCACCCTGCTCCGTGCCACGCATGACTTTCGCTCCACCATGCTGTTCGATACCCTCGCCCTGGGCGCGGTCGCGGCCGGCATGATCCTGGTGGCGCGCGCGCTCCGCGGTGGACGCACCAGCCTGGCCGACGCGTTCTTCCCGCTGCTCCTTCTCCATCTGGGGAATTGGGACAACCTCGTGTGGGGATGGCAGATCCAATTCGTCCTCCCGACGGTCCTGGCCTGTGTGCTGCTGCTGGTCATCGTCGCGCGGCCTGGCCTGCCCACCCGCTGGGGCGCTCTGGCCGCTGCCTTCGCGCTGATCGGCCTGCCGCTCTCGGGCGCTAACGGGCTGGTCTTCACGCCGACGCTCGCGGCCTGGCTGGGATACACTGCCTGGGCCCGGCGACGCGACGCCTCCGCCGACCAGCGGAGCGGTGAGTGGCTGCCGGCCGCGATGGCCTGCCTCGCGGTGCTCTTGTGTGCGGTCTATTTCATCGGCTACCAGGCGTCGCCGTGGAACCAGGCGAGCCCCGGTCTGGGCGCCACGCTGGCGACGACGGGCAAGTTCCTGGCGCTCAGCCTGGGCCCGGCCGCGTCAAAGCGGTGGCTCCTCTGCGGCAGCATCGCCGTTCCTCTGTTGCTGTTGAGCCTCGGCCTGCTGATCGCGGCGTATCGCCAGCAGCGCGAGGAGCGCCTCCGCATCCTCGGCATGCTGGCGTTCTTCCTGGCTGCCGCGGTGCTGGCGTTGGCTGTCGGCTGGGGGCGCGCGGGTCGCGCCGCGGCCACGGGCCGGATGCCCACTCGATATGTGCTGCTCGCGGCACCGGGGCTGTGCGCCGTCTACTTCACCGCGCTTCTCTACGGAACGGCCTGGACGCGGCGCATGCTCCCCGCCGCCTTGGCTGTTGGTCTCGCGCTGCTCTTTCCATTCAACACCCGTGTCGGTTTCGAGCGCCGGGCCTGGTTCCAGGCGGGCTTCGAATCGTTCGAGCGCGATCTGGTGGCGGAGACGCCGGCGGAGCCGCTCGCCCGGCGTCACTACGAGTTCATGCTGCATTGGGACGAGCCGCTGATGGTCGTGAGCCTGCAGCGACTGCATGAGGCCGGAATCGGACCTTTCGGTGCGTGGCGGGAATCGAGCAAGGCGTCGGGGCCGTGAGCGGGCTGCTGTATCCGCTGTGCTTCGCCGCGTCCCTCGTGCTGGCGATCGCGGCGGGCAATCCAGGGCAGTACCGGCCCTCCGACCTCGCCGTGACACTCGCCGCCGTGCTGTTGGTGAGTGGTCTGGTGATCGCGGTCGTGTTCCTAGCTGTGTGGGCGCTGGACCGCACCGATCGCGCCGCGCCGCTCGCGGCCGCGGTCGCACTGCTCGCCATCGCGTGGATCTTCTACTACATCCCGGCACAGCAGGCGCTCTCGAGCGTGAGCCATCGCCTCACCCGCGACCGGATCTTCGCTCCCCTGGCTGCCCTGCCCACTCTCGCGGCGATAACCTGGCTGCTCCGGCAGACGCGCCCCCGCCTCCTCGGCCTCAGCAGATACTTGACGACCTTCGGGCTCCTGCTCCTCACGATGGTGACGGTGCAGGTGGTCGTCTCCCAGGGGCGCGGGCCCCGGGTCGCGAGGCGAAGCACGCTGGTGCGCGAGCTCGCCTCCCCGCTACCTATCGCCGTCCCGCCGCCACCTGGGAGGAATGCACCGCCTCGCGACATCTACCTGATCGTGCTCGACGGCCACGCGAACGCCCGCGTCCTGCAGGAGGTGTTCGGCTTCGACAACTCCCGCTTCGAGGACAGCTTGCGCGCTCTGGGCTTCCTGATCCCGCGGGACGCACGGAGCAACTATGTCCAGACCTACCTCTCGGTCTCCTCATTGTTGAACTTTTCCCACGTCACGAGGCTGGCGGAGGACGCCGGGACCACCAGCACGGACCACTCACTCCCGAAGTACCTGATCATGCACAACCGCGCCGCGCGCTTCCTCAAGGCGCACGGGTACCGGTACGTGCTGTTCCCTTCCGCCTGGTGGGCCGCCACCGCTGCCAGCCCTCTCGCCGACCGGGAGTTCGATTCCCACGCGAGGTTCGAGCTCGGGCACGAGGTGCGCCGGACGGAGCTGCGGCTCACGGTGCTCCGGTCGACCTTGCTCAGGTTCGTCCTCGGGACTGATCACACGCGGACCCCTCTGGTGCAGCATTTCCTGCGCTCCTTCGAGGCGATGGGCAGGATTCCAGCGGATACGGCGCCTACGTTCACCTTCGCTCACGTGCTCCTTCCTCACGTGCCCTACCTGGTGGATGAGCGGTGCCGGCCCCTGGAGCATCCGGTTGCGGACGATGAGGAGGCCGACACTCCGGCACAGCGCGCCGATTACATCGGCCAGGTGCAGTGCGCCGATCGGCTGGTCCTCGAGCTGGTGACGACCCTGCTTCGCCAGTCGCCAATCGCTCCGGTGATCCTGATCGTAGGCGACCACGGGTCGCGGTTCGCCGATGTCGGCTTCTATGGCCACCCGGAGCGGGTCTCGACGGCATTCATCCGTGAGCGGTTCGGCGCCTTCGGCGCCTTCTACCTTCCGGCTGGCGGCGACAGCACCTTCCGCGAGCCCGTCACCCTGGTGAACGTGCTGAGGAACGTGTTCCGCTACTACTTCGGCGCCGACCTCCCGCGGGCTCCCGACGAGATGTACGTCTCGGGGCAGCTGCCCTACCGGTTTTATCCGGTCGACCCTCGGCTTCTGGAAGCTCACCCGGCACCGGCCCGGCGATGCTCGGGTTCCACGAGCGCCCGATGTTGAGGCCGGAGGGGGTGGGCAAGGAACTTGCCTGCGACGCGACACGAATCACCCCCGATTTCCCAGCACCGCGCTCTATATTCAGCACCGGGACGCTTCCGTCGACCCCTCGTCGCCGGAAGGGCCACCGGAAGTACTTAAAGGGCAGACACTTAGGGATGCATTGGAACCACCGTTAACCCACACGGGCGAATCCATGCCTTCAGGAGCCACGCCGGGCGAAGCCCCCTCCCATGCGGCCTATGGCCGGGAGCGGGGTCACGACGCTCGCGGGAGCGTGGCGGAAATCCCCATTCGCCGCATCCTGGTCGTTGCTCCCCTGGCTGCCCGCCTCGGCTGGTGCGGGGTCGTCGGCTCCATCGAGGGGCCGTATGCCGCAGCCTGAGCCGCGGGGGGCCGCCCCCGAACGGACCGTCTCGGTCATCATTCCAGCCCGGAACGAGGGCCGGACGATCGCCCGGCTGATCCACTCCATTCAGCAGCAGACGCCCGCCGGATGGACGGCGGAGGTCATGCTGGTGGACGACGGGTCGACCGACGACACCGTGGCTGTCGCGCGCGCCGCGGGTGCCAGGGTGCTCGAGCTCGGTAGCCGAGCGGGCGGCGGCAACCCGGCGGTCGCCAGGAATCGGGGCGCGCGGGCCGCCTCGGGGGATCCGCTGATCTTCCTCGACGCGGACTGCCTGCCGGCGCCGGGCTGGCTGGCACGGCTCCTCGCGGGACACGCAGCCGGTGCCGCGGTGGTGGGAGGCTCGCTCGATCTCCCCTCCGGCCTCTCGCCGATGGCACGCTGCGACTATTACTGCGGCTGGTACCATGCGCATTCCCGCCGCGCCGCGGGCGAGGTGCCCAATCATCCACCCGGCAACCTGAGCGTCCGCCGCGCCGAGTTCGCGAGCACCGCCGGATTTACCGAACACCAGCCGATCGCCTACGCGCATGAGGAGCTGGTCTGGCAGGCGGAGGTGCGGCGGCGCGGCGGCCGCATTTTCTTCGATCCGGCGGCGATCGTCTATCACTACAACCGCCCGGGCTTCCGCAATCTCCTCCGGCGCAACTACCGCTGGGGCTACAGCGCCATCGAGAGCAAGGCGCCGACCGGCGCCGCGCGCCTGGCCTGGGTCTACCGGTTCCCCGCCCTGCTGGTGGCCGCGAGCCTGCCGCTCGCGCTGGGGAGCACCGGGTACATCCTGTGGTGCTGGATCCGGGCGCGCCGGCTCGAGCCGCTCCTGATGCTGCCTGCGATTCTCGCCGCGCGACTGGCCTACTCGGCCGGCCTGGTGGCGGGGGGTATCCGCTGGATGCGATTCGGCGCAGACGCCGCCGAGGCGCGGCCACGTTGGGAATGAGGGGAGCATGAGCCAGGAGCCGCTCGTATCCGTCGTCATGCCTTGCCTCAACGAGGAAGAGGCCATCGGCCCCTGCATCGAGAAGATCCAGGCCACCTTCGCCCGGGCCGGCATCGACGGCGAGATCGTGGTGTGCGACAACGGGTCGACCGACGCCTCGGTAGCTATCGCCGAGCGGATGGGCGCCCGGGTGGTGCATCAGCCGGCTCGCGGCTATGGCAACGCCTACCTCAAGGGGTTCGCCAGCGCGCGCGGGCGGTACCTGGTCATGGGTGACGCGGACGATACCTACGACTTCACGATGATTCCTCAGTTCCTCGCGGCACTGGAGGAAGAGCACTGCGAATTCGTCACCGGGAGCCGTTATCTCAACGGCGGCGACGCGCACATCACGGCGCTCCACCGCTATTTCGGGAATCCGGCGCTCACCCGGATCCTCAATCTGCTCTTCGGCACCCGGTACACCGATGTGTACTGCGGCTACCGCGCCTTCTCCCGCAACGCGTACGAGCTGATCCGTCCGGTCAGCCCCGGCATGGAGTTCAACCTCGAGCTTGCCATCAATGCCGGACTCGCGGGACTCCGCACCAGGGAGATCCCCATCGTCCTTGGCGCCCGGAAGGGCGAGTCCAAGCTGCGGACGTTCCGCGACGGCTGGCGCAGCCTTCGCATGATGCTGCTCTACTCACCCAACAAGCTGTTCTTCGTTCCGGGAACCATCCTGCTGACGCTCGGACTGCTGATTCACCTGGCGGTGCTGCTCGGACTGGTGCGCTTCGGCGGCCGTCCCGCTTCGGGAGTGACGGCGGTGTTCGCCACGATCTTCAGCGTGGTCGGCTTCGAGATCCTGAGCCTGGGCCTGCACGCCAAGACCTATTCCTGGAGCCGCCGGTTCGACCGGGACAACCGGGCGCTCGGCGCGTTCTACCGGCGGTTCAAGCTCGAAGCCGGCCTGCTGCTCGGCGGCGGGCTCATCGTCCTCGGCGGCGGCATCCTGCTGGTGATCGTGGCGCAGTGGCTCCGCTCCCAGCTCCTCCCGCTGCCACATCCAGAGTGGGTGTCGTTCGCGGCCACCCTGGTGATCCTTGGCTTCAGCACGTTGTTCTCGTCGCTCTTCATCTCCGCCATGTCGATGAGCCGGCCGGAGGAGAAATAGCGGATGGCCCAACCGTCCGTCGTGGTGCTGGGCGGCGGGCTCTCCGGCGTGGCGACCGCCTATACCCTCGCACGGGCGGGCCTCCGCGACGTGACCCTGGTCGAAAGCGGCGGCAGCCTGGGCGGCCTGGCGGGCAGCTTCGAGCGAGAACAGCACTTCTATCCGCTCGGCTACCATCACATCCTGCACCGCGATCGCGCCCTGCTCTTCTTTCTCGATCTGGTCGGCGCGCTGCCGGACGTGCGCTGGCGCCGGGTGCGCATGCTCTTCAATCTGGGCACGCAGTCGTACGATCTAGGTAGTCCTGCCGGATTCCTCCGCTTCCCTATGAGCCTGCCGGACAAGGCCCGCTTCGTTCGCCTCATGCTCAAAGCGTTCGGCAAGCGCGACTGGTCCGACTGGCAAGACCGGAGCGCCGCCGAGCTGGTGGACGAGTGCGCCGGCCCCGGGGTGCGGGAGGCGCTGTTCGAGCGCTTGACCCGGCTCAAGTTCGAGCTGCCCTGCTCCGAGGTGAGCGGGGCCTGGCTGGGCGCCCGGCTGCACTACCGGGAAGGATCCGCTCCGCTGGGCTATATCCCCGGCGCCAACTGGACCAAGGTGCTCTGTGATGGAGTGACCCGCCTGCTGGAGCAGGCCGGCGTACGGGTGCGGCTGGGGAGCCCGGTCACCAAGCTCTTTACCGGCGACGGCCTCATCCGGGAAGCGGAGCTGGCCGGGGGCGAGCGGCTGGGCGGCGACCTCTTCGTCAGCAGTATCCCGACGGAGGTCTATCTCCGGCTGCTGCCCGGCGACGCCACGCCCGAGCTGGCGAGCATCCGCTATTCCGCGCTCATCTCCCTGGTCTGCGCCACCCGTCAGGCGGTGAGGTCCGACGCCTACTGGATCAACCTGGCGTCGCTCGACCGGACCGCCTGCGGCATCTTTCTTCTGAGCTCACTCAACCCGTCGATCGGCCGCCCGGGTGACAGCTGCGTCAACTTCGTGACCCATCTCCGCGGGCGGGACCGTCCGCTGTTCCAGGAACCGGACGAGCGGCTGGTGGAGCGTTACCGGGCCGATTTCCGGGCGGTCTTCGGCTTCGAGCTGGAGCCGTTCTGGACCCACCTGGCGCGGGTGCCGATGTACTCGCCGGTCTTCGGCCGGAGCTTCCGCAATCCTCCGCTCAAGAGCGCCTCCTGGCACAACCTCTACTTTGCGGGCAACTATCGCACCTTCCCGACGATCGTGTCCACCGGGACCGCCCTGGGATCGGGCGTCGAGACCGGCCAGGCCCTGCTGCGGGACCTCGGTGAGCGCACCGACCTCGCCGGGCGCATCAGTGGGTACCGTCTCAGGTCGATGCCCCGTGCCTGAGCACCCCGATACGCAGTCGCGCTGGGTGGCGGCGGTCCGGGCCATTCGCGTGCACCAGTGGGTGAAGAACCTGTTGCTCTTCGTGCCCGTGATCCTCGATCACCAGCTCTTCAACGGCGCGGCCATGGCCAAGGCCGGGATCGGCTTCATCGCTTTTTGCCTGGCGGCATCGGGCGGCTACATCCTCAACGATATGCTCGATCTCGAGGCCGATCGCCGGCACGCCACCAAGCGACATCGGCCGTTCGCCTCGGGAGCGCTGCCGCCGGCACTCGGCGTGGCGCTCATTCCCGTCCTGGTCATCGGGGCGCTCTGGCTCAGCTGGACCCGGCTGCCAACGCGGTTCGTCGCCGCACTGGCGCTCTATCTGGTGCTCACCACAGCCTACTCCACCTATCTCAAGCGCATCGCCGTGCTCGACGTGGTCCTGCTGGCGGGACTCTATACCCTTCGGGTGTTGGCCGGAGTCGCGGCCTCGCACGTGCGATTCTCCACCTGGCTGCTCGCGTTCTCGATGTTCCTCTTCCTGAGCCTCGCCTTCGTCAAGCGCTACGCCGAGATCAGCGGACTGGAGCCGCAGGCCGACGAGCAGGTCCGCCGCCGCGGATATCTGCGGAGCGATCGCGAGTGGCTGGGATCGATGGGAAGCTCCAGCGGGTATCTGTCGGTGCTGGTACTCGCGCTCTACATCAACAGCGACCAGGTCGTGGCCCTCTACCGGTTCCCGCTCCTACTGTGGCTGGTCTGTCCCCTGCTGTTGCTCTGGATCGGCCGGATGTGGCTTCGGGCGTATCGCGGGCAGATTCATGAGGATCCCATCGTGGCTGCGGTGCAGGACCCCTTGAGCTACCTGCTGGGTGCCCTGGTCGGCGTCATCATGTACGCGGCCCTGTAGCCGATGAGGACCTACCAGTCCTGGGGACGGTACCCCCGGGCCAGTCACACCGGAGTGCTGCCGATCGTGTGGCGGACCGAGCCACCTCCGCTCGACCGGCTCGACCGGAGCATCCTGCCCTTCGGACTCGGCCGCAGCTACGGAGACAGCTGCCTCAACGACGGCGGGCTGCTGCTCGACACGAAGGCGCTCGATCGGCTGATCGCCTTCGACGCCGGGAACGGCCTGCTGCGCTGCGAGGCGGGAGTCACCCTGGCGGCGATTCTCGCGCTCACCGTCCCCAAGGGCTGGTTCCTGCCGGTCGTGCCCGGCACCCGATGGGTCTCGGTAGGCGGTGCCATCGCGAACGACATTCATGGGAAGAATCACCACCGCGCGGGCACCTTCGGGGCTCACGTGGTGCGGCTCGAGCTGCTGCGCTCCAGCGGCGACCGGCTGGTCTGCTCTCCGGAAGAGAATGCCGAGCTCTTTCACGCCACGGTCGGTGGACTCGGCCTCACCGGCCTGATCCTGTGGGCGGAGATCCGGCTCAACCGAATTCCTGGCGCTGGCATCGCCCTGGAACGGATTCGTTTCGGCAGCCTGGATGAATTCTTCACGCTCACCGAGAGCGATCAACAGTATGAGTACACCGTCGCGTGGGTAGACTGCCTGGCCCGGGGACGGCGGCTGGGCCGGGGGATCTTCATGCGGGGCGATCACGCCGGGTGGCCCGGGGCGCCACCCTCGCCATTGGTCGAAGCTCGGCTGCGGGTTCCCTGCGATGCGCCTGCCGGCCTGATCAACCGGGCGACCATGCGCGCCTTCAACGAGCTGTATTATCGACGGCAGGTTCGGGGCCGGACTCGGTCCCTTGTCCCGTACACGCCGTTCTTCTTCCCGCTGGACACGGTGGCCGACTGGAGTCGATTGTACGGTGCCGCCGGCTTCCTGCAGTACCAATGCGTTGTTCCGGAGCAACCGGGCAGTGCAGGCATGCGCGAGATCTTCGAGCGTATGACCAGGTCTGGTGAAGCACCGTCGCTGGCGGTGCTCAAACGCTTCGGGGATGTGCCTTCCCCCGGCCTGCTCTCCTTCCCCCGGCCGGGGCTTACGCTGGCGGTAGACTTTGCCTTCCGTGGGCAGCGCACGCTCGCCTTGCTGGAAGATCTCGACCGGGTGGTGCGAGACGCGGGCGGAGCGGTCTATCCCGCCAAGGACGCCCGGATGAGCCCCGAGAGCTTCCGCCGGTTCTTTCCCCAATGGGAGCGGTTCGCGGTCCACGTCGATCCCAAGTTCTCCTCATCCTTCTGGCGTCGTGTCCAGCGCTCCTGATCGCTCAGGCCGGCGGGTCCTGGTCATCGGTGCGACCTCAGCCATCGCCACCGAAACCGCGCGGGTATTCGCGGCGTACGGGGCTCGTCTCTTCCTGACGGGACGCCATCCGGACCGGCTCGAGGCCGTTGCCGCGGATCTGCGAGTACGGGGTGCGATGCAGGTCGAAACAGCGCGCCTCGACGTCACCGACATTGGGGGTCACGCCGGGGTGATCGACGCGGCGGCGGCCGGCATGGGAGGGCTGGACGTGGTGTTGATCGCGCATGGCACCCTGCCCGATCAACGGCGGTGTGAGGAAAGCGTCGCCGAGTCGCTGGCCGCGATGCAGGTGAATTTCACCGCGACCGTGGCCCTGCTGACGCTGGTGGCCAACCGATTCGAGAGCGCGCGCCACGGCTGCATCGCGGTGATCGGCTCGGTGGCCGGAGACCGCGGCCGGCAGAGCAACTACGTGTACGGGGCCGCCAAAGGCGGACTGGAGCGATTTCTCGAGGGGCTCCGCAACCGGCTCTTCCGCTCCGGCGTGGACGTCATCACGATCAAGCCGGGTTTCGTGGACACCCCGATGACCGCGCAGGTGCCGAAGAACGCTCTCTTCGCCAGCCCGCGGCGGGTCGGGCGCGCCATCTACCGTGCCATCGAGTCGCGTCGCAGCGTGGTGTACATTCCCTGGTTCTGGCGGCCCATCATGTGTCTCGTCACCGCCCTGCCCGAATCCATCTTCCGGCGACTCCGCCTGTGAGGACCCGCATGACACTTCTTCGCTTGGCTTGCCTGATCGGCCTGGTCCTCGATGCGGGTGCCGCCGAAGCGCAGCAGATCGGCCGGGCCAACTCGCCGGAATCCCGGGTGGCACGAGCGGTGGACCCCCGGGTGTTCCACTCCCATCTCGAGTTCCTGGCGGATGACGCGCTCGAAGGGCGCGCGCCGGGGACCCGGGGAGGGACGACGGCCGCCAAGTACATCGCCACGCAGTTCGAGCGCCTGGGGTTGGTCCCGGCCGGCGACACCGGCAGCTACTTCCAGCGGGTGCCGATCATCAGGCTGACGCCACAGCCCTCGCTCGCGGTCGGTGCGGCCCAGCCGGCGGCGCTCGCGTGGAAGAAAGACTTCGTGATGTGGTCCATGCGAAACGACTCGCTGGTGAGTCTGCGGGCCGAGCCGGTCTTCGTGGGCTACGGCATCGTGGCGCCGGAATACGGCTGGAACGATTACGCCGGCGTCAACGTGAAGGGCAAGCTGGTCATCACCCTGACCAACGATCCCGGCCTGCGGGACTCGACCATCTTCCGAGGCAAGATCCTCACCTACTACGGCCGGTGGACCTACAAGATCGAAGAGGCGCGGCGGCAGGGCGCGGCCGGGATCCTCATGATCCACACCACCGAGAGCGCCACTTACCCGTGGACCACGGTGCTCTCCAGCTGGTCAGGCCCTCAGGTCCGGCTCGAAACCGAGCCCAGCTCGCTCATCGTCGCCGGATGGCTGCAGCAGGATGCGGCCGGCCGGCTCTTCAGCCAAGGCGGTCAGGATCTCACGTCGCTGAGCGAACGGGCCTGGCATCGGGGCTTCAGGCCGGTACCGCTCAAAGTCCAGCTCGACGCCTCCGTGCGCAGCGGCATCCGCCGTTCGGACACGTACAACGTCCTGGGACGGCTGCCCGGGCGCGGCCCCCTGGCGCGTGAGGCGGTTCTCATCGGGGGGCACTACGACCACTTCGGTATCGGGGTCCCGGTGGACGGCGACTCGATCTACAACGGCGCAGAGGACAACGCGTCGGGCACCGCGGCCGTGCTGGCCGCCGCGGAGGCGTTCGTCCGGAGCAGCGTCAGGGCCGCCCGCTCGATGCTCTTCATCGGGTTCGCGGCGGAAGAGTCGGGACTGCTCGGGTCCCAGGCCCTGGCGACTACCCCGCCGATCCCGCTTCGCGACATGGCGGCGATTCTCAACATGGACGTGATGAACCTGTATGGCCGAACCCGAGACTTCTCCGCCCTGGGCCTGGATCAATCGACTCTGGGCGAGACGGTGACCCGGGCGGCCGCCGCGGAGGGCTTGCGGGTCAGCACCAACGAGGACGCGCTGATTCGGGGAGCCTATTTCCGTTCGGACCACTTCTCCCTGGCCCGGGTCGGGGTCCCGGGGACCTCGCTCGAGAGCGGCACCGACTATGTCGGGCGGCCCGCCGGGTGGGGCAAGCAGCAGCAGGACGAGTATGT
Organism: Gemmatimonadales bacterium; assembly: GCA_036265815.1. Lineage (NCBI taxonomy): Bacteria > Pseudomonadati > Gemmatimonadota > Gemmatimonadia > Gemmatimonadales > Gemmatimonadales bacterium. The sequence continues at coordinate 7,830 of DATAOI010000113.1, read as the reverse complement.
GGCCAAGCGCTACCATCAGCCGAGCGATGAGCTGCTTCCCTGGTTCACCGACGACGGCGCTGTCCAACAGCTTCGCGTCATCGTCAGGACAGCAGTTGCCGTCGGGAACGAACCCAGCCAGCCGACCTGGAAGGCCAACTCCGAGTTTCGCCAGGCCGGTGAGGAGCGGACAGCCCGTAAGTGACAAGGACTTAGGTCAGTCCGCCGGAGGTCCCGAAGGAGGCCCGGTCGCCTGGTGCCGCGGGCCTTACTTCTCTCTTGCCACTCACATAGGTAGATTTGCGCCCGCTTGACGCCTGGCCCCCGTCCCCAGGAGCGCTTCTGGAACTGCCTACCCAGCACCGGATCCCGCTCGCGTGGCTGCTAGAGAACGCCGGAGCGTCGGTCCGGTACCGAACCTACGTCGAGCTGGCCCCGCCGGGGTACGCGCCTCCGGAAGAAATCGAGGCCGCTCACCAGGCGATCACCGAGTCCAAGGTCGCGCTCGGGGTGGTGAAGAAGCAGAAGGACAACGGCGTATGGGGGAGCAATCTGCTGGGTCTCGCAGCTTCAGCGGCCCAGGGCATCAAGGACGTCGGGACCATTCCGCAGTATCGCCGCCTGCTCCAGCTGGCCTGGCCCCGCGCCACCCGGCCATTCAAGCTGGCCGACCGGGTGCTGTTCCGGCTGCTCTCGAGGGATGAGGATCCCGCGCTCCTCTTCGAATTTCAGAAGAGCGTCAAATCCGATCCCGAGGCCGAAGCCTGGGCCCGGGGGATCATGCGGGAGGCCGCCTCCGGTGCGTTGGCCGAAGCCGGCTACGCCGACGACCCCCGACTTCGCGGCGCCGGGCACAAGATCGCCAACGCCATCTCCCAGTTTCTTCGCAGCCCACTGGCGGAGAAACCCTTCCTCAAGTCCGGCAAGCAGGTCGTGCTCCATCCCGAGGCGCATCCGCCGAGCTGGTATTCGGTCACCATGCTGGGCTCGATGCCCAACCTGCAGCGGGAGCGCGCCGGATTCACCGAGCGGCTGGGTCACTATCTGGCGCAGCCCGCACCCAACAAGGCGTTTGTCATTCAGGTGGGCAAGCGGACCGTGAAGCCGCAGCACCTGCTGCTGGGTGACCCCATCGAGGCCGACGCGAAGGGTCTGCCCAAAGACCTGCCGCTGGCGCTGCACTACATCGAGCTCCTGGCTCGGATGGGGGCGCTCACCTGGGCCCCGGTGGCCACCCGAGTGCTCGCCCGCCTGCTCAAGGATTGCGACGACATGGGCGTCTGGCGTCCGAAAAACCTCCGGTCTCAGCCCAAGGCGCTCAACAAGATTACCTACCACTATTATCCCCTGACTGTCGACGACAAGACCACCGAGGGCCGCGAGGTCGACGTGACCTTTCGGCTGGGCCTCATCGCCAAACTGCTGGGCTGGACGTTGGATTACGCCTGAGAGCTGAACTGCCCTTGCTCGTTACGTCGTAGCGGGCAATACTACTTCGATGCCTCGCATCGACCTCACCCATTTCGGCTTCACTCCGACCGAGAGCCTGGTCTACGAGGTCCTGCTGACCGGCGGACCCGGGACTGGGTACGCCATCGCCCGGTCGGCCGGACTCGCCCGTGCCAACGCCTACAGCGCGCTCGAGGGGCTGGTCTCGAAGGGTGCCGCGCGGGTCGACCCCGGGCGGCCCAAGCGGTATCGGCCCGAGTCTCCGACGGCCCTCATCGCCCGGATCTCGACCGATCATGGCTTGGCGATGGAGCGTCTGAGCAGCGACCTGGACCAGGTCAGCGTGCCCAGCACGCCCACGCTGGTCGAGATCGAGTCGGGACGAGCCGTGCTGCAGCTCATCACCCATGACGTCGCTCGGGCCACGGTCGCCGTCTCCCTGCTCGCCCCGGCAGACGCGTTCCCGATTCTCGCCCCTGCCCTCCGTCGCCCCTTCTCCGCCGGGCTGCCGTTGACTCTGTGCGCGCCCGCCCCCGTGGACCTCGGATTTGCCTCGGTGGGTGTCGTGTCCGACGGTCACGGCTGGCCTGGGATGCCCATCATCGCCGTGGTGGACGACCGGAGCGCCATCCTGGCCTCCCGCACCGGCGGCGACGTGCGCGGCCACTGGAGCACCGCCCCGGCGTTCGTGGCAGGCGCCCGGCTCGCCTTCGAGCGCTTCCTGGAATCATGACTGAGCCGATCGACGAGGCTTCCCTCGAACTGCAGCGGGAGTACCTCTCCGAGCTTCCCCAGCGGTTGGACGAGATCCGGGCGGACGTCGCCGCGTTCAGGTCCGGATCGGCCGAGGCGGCAGGCTCGCTCAAAGTGCGTTTTCACCGGCTGGCTGGCTCCGGCGGCTCGTACGGCTTCCCCGAGATCAGTCGGATTGCCCGGGAGCATGAGCTGTGGATGGGGACGGCTCCGCCGACCACCGAGGCAGGCCGTCTGGACCAGGCGCTGGGGCAGTTGGCCGCGGTCCAGCGCCGGTTGCTCGCCGGTCTGACCGGTACGCCGGCCGTAACCCCGGTCCAGCTCCGAGCCAGCTTGATCCTCCCCTCGAGCCCGGAGCAGGAGCAGCTCTCGAAGGCGCTCCGGAAGGAAGGATTCGAGGTAGGTCCGGTTCGCGGACCCGAGCACTCCCCAGGGACTGCGGCCACGGACCCCCTCGATCTACTGGTGATCGGCACCTCCGCCGGAGAGGGGGATCCGTCCGCCATTGCCTCGATCTGGACCAGAGCGTCCAGCTCCCGGCCTCGGGCCGTGGTGCTCATCGAGACGCTCAGGGCGGTGAACCGGCTCCGAGCCATCGCGGCGGGGGTCGACGCGGTCGTGCCCGCCGAGCGCATGGTGGAGGACGTGCCCCGGTACGCCCGTACCCTCGCCCGAAGCGGGCCGCCGCCGCGAGTGGTCCTGCTGGTCGAGAGCAATCCCGACCGGGCCGCCACGGTGGGCGGGCAGCTGGAGGAGGCCAACGTTCGCGTGGTCCGCTGTCACCTCGCCCAATCGGTGCCGGAAATCCTGGATCGCGAGGTGCCGGACCTGCTGCTTCTGGCGGTGCAGCTGGCCGACTCGAGCGGCGAGGCGGTAGCTCGCCTTCTTCGGCGGGATCCCCGGCTCCGCTTTCTCCCGATCCTGTTCCTCGGGCCCGGAACCATCGACGACCAGATCGCCGCGCTCAGAGCCGGCGGGGACGACTTCCTGCCCTTCCCGGTCTCTCCGGCGCTGCTTGTCGAGACGGTCGTCGTCCGAGCCGAGCGGAGCCGACGCTTGCGGGAGACCCTCCATCGCGACCACCTCACCGGCCTGCTCAACCAGGTGACCCTGCTGGCCGAGCTGGACTACGCTGCCGACCACGTTCGGCGGCACGGCGGTGCGCTGACCTTCGTAGTTTTCGATCTGGATCGCTTCCATGAGGTGAACGAGCGTTTCGGCAGCCAGGTGGGGGACCAGGTGCTGCTTCACGTCGCCAACGTGTTCCGCGCCAACGTGCGTGCGAGCGACGTGATCGGTCGGTACGGCGGCGAGGAGTTCGCCATGGTGCTGCCGGGAGTGACTGCGGGTGGCGCCGCCGTGCTGGCGGCCAAGCTGCGGCGAGTGCTGGGCGAGCAGTCCGCCTCCACCCAGGAGGGCATCATCATTCCCCTGCACGTGAGCGTCGGCTGGTCCTGCTTCCCTACAGACGGAACCGCCGCGGGGGAGCTGACCCACGCGGCGGTCCGGGCACTGCAAAAGGACAAGAGCGAGAAGTAGGAATTAGTGCCGGAACCCTCCCGACAACGGCGTCACATCCCGGGGGTTCTTCTCGTCGCCGAACAGCAGGCGGCCTTCCCGGAAGGTGGCCCCGCGCAGGGTCAGCGCCAGCACTTCCCCCAGCTCCTGCACCACGAAGACTTCGATCTTGTCCAGAACCTCCTTGGGCAGATCCTCCAAGTCGGGCTCGTTCTCCTTGGGCAGAATGATTTTGGTGATGCCTGCCCGCACCGCACCCAACACTTTCTCCTTCACGCCCCCAATGGGAAGCACCCGGCCGCGCAGAGTGATCTCGCCGGTCATGGCGACGTCGTGGCGCACCGCCCGGCCGGACAGCGCCGAGACGACCGCCGAGGCCATGGTCACACCCGCCGAGGGGCCGTCCTTGGGGATGGCGCCCGCGGGCACATGGATGTGGATGTCACGATCGAACATCTCATCCGGAATCTGCAATGCGGCCGCGTGTGAGCGGGCATAGGTCCAGGCCGCCCGGGCGGACTCCTTCATCACGTCGCCCAGCTGGCCGGTGAGCACCAGCTCGCCCTTACCGCGCATGGTCGACGCTTCGACGAACATGATGTCGCCGCCGGTAGGCGTGTAGTACATGCCCGTGGCCACGCCCGCCTCGTCCTCCCGGGCCATCTTCTCGGGATGGACCTTGGGCCGACCCAGCAGGTCGTCCACCATCTCCCGATCGATGGTCACCTGTTCCGCCTCGTGCGCCGCGATCTTCCGCGCCACCTTGCGGGCCAGCCGGCCGATCTCCCGCTCCAGCTGGCGTACCCCGGATTCCCGGGTGTAGCTGGTGATGACCTCGGAGAGCGCCTCGTCGGTGATGGTCAACTGATCCGGGCTCACGCCGTTCTCGGTGAACTGGCGGGGGATGAGGTACTTCCGCGCGATCTCCCGCTTCTCCCGCTCGGTGTATCCGGCGAAGTCGACCACCTCCATCCGGTCCAGCAGGGGACTCGGAATGTTCTGGATGAAGTTGGCCGTGGCGATGAAGAGAACCTCGCTCAGGTCGAACGGCACACCGAGGTAGTGGTCCACGAAGGTGTCGTTCTGGGCCGGGTCGAGCACCTCGAGCAGCGCGCTCGCCGGGTCGCCCTGGAACGAGACGCCCAGCTTGTCCACCTCGTCCAGCAGGAACACCGGGTTCTTGGTGCCGGCCTGCTTCATCCCATGGATGATGCGCCCCGGCATGGCCCCGACGTAGGTGCGCCGGTGGCCGCGGATGTCGGCCTCGTCGCGCGCCCCGCCGAGCGAGATGCGGACGTACTTCCGTCCCATCGCGCGGGCGATGCTCTTGGCCACCGAGGTCTTGCCGACACCCGGAGGACCCACGAACAGCAGGATCGGACCGCGGGCGCGGTCGTCGTCGTTGCCCTTCACCGCCGTGTTGGGCGGCGGCACGGTGGCGGTCGCCTGGGGCGTGTCGGTCGACTCGCCCTGGGCCACCTCGTCGGCCTTCCGCCCGGCCTTCTCCTCCGCCTCAGCGGCCTTCTCCGCCGCGTCCTGCTGCATGCGGAGCTGGCGCACGGCGAGGAACTCGAGCACCCGGTCCTTCACGTCCCCCAGGGCATAGTGGTCCTCATCGAGGATCTTCTGGGCTTCGGGCAGCGAGAGGTGCTCCTTGCTGCGGACGTTCCACGGCAGCTCGACGATGTTCTCCAGGAAGGTGCGGATGACCTGGCTTTCCATGGACTCGCGGCCGATCCGGGTGAGCCGGTTGAGCTCGCGGTCCTCTTCCTTCCGGGCCTCGGCCGGCAGGTCGAGCGCCTCGAGCTTCTCGCGCAGCTCCTGCAGGTCGTCCCGCTCGTCACCTTCGCCCAGCTCGCGCTGGATGGTCTTGAGCTGCTCCCGCAGGAACATCTCCCGCTGCCGCTCGCCCAGCTCCTCCTGGACCTGCGACTTGATGTCCTCCTGCGCGTCGAGCACGCCGATCTGACGCTGCACGTGCACCAGCACCCGGCGGAGCCGCTCCTCGACGCTCAGCGTCTCCAGCAGGAGCTGGCGCTGGGCCGGGGTGATGTCGATATACCCGGCCACCAGGTCGGCGAACCGGCCCGGCTCGTTCACGCCGGCCAGCACCTGCTGCACCACCTCGTCCGGCAGACCCGACTTCTGGCCCAGCTCCGCCGCCCGGGTCCGGGCCTCGCGGTGCAGGGCGACGAATGCCGCATCCTCGGCATTGAGTGGGAGCATCTCCTCCGCCTCACGCACGACGGCCTGGAGATAGCCCTCTTTTTCGGTATAGTGGATGGCGATGCCGCGGTGCTCCCCATGGAGCAGCAGCTGCATGCCGGAAAGGCCCCGCTGAAGCTGACCGATCTTGGCAATGGTGCCGATCGTATACAGCACGTCAGGGTTGACGCTCTCGACGTTCTGCCGCTGGCTCACGGCGAACACGAGGCGCTCCGGGGTCGCGAGCGCCGCCTCGATGGCCCGGAGCGTCGCCGGTCGCCCGGCGCCGATCGGGGCCGTGACCCCTGGAAACAGTACCACCTCGCGCAGAGGCAGCACCGGCAAAGTCAGTCGTTCGGCCATGTAGAGACTACTCCTTCCAAGTCCCCGATTGTCGGGGAAGAAAACGACGTATTGCAGATCGGGGGCAGACAAGCACCGAACGTGCCACGCAGGCCCCGGATCTGCGTCATGCTAGCAAACAACTTACGGGCCCGCGTGGTTTCCGGCGAAGGCCGGGGCGGCAGGACGGCCGGAAAATCCGAGCGTGGCGCTGCCAATTTGACGGCAACCGCCGCCGAGGGGGGCCGACACCGGGGCCGGTTCAGTTGCCGCTGGCCGCGCGCGGGTACAGATTGGGTGCCATGTTCGGCGGTTCCAACCCTCTAGCCTCCCCCGCGCTCTCGCCGGCATCTTGCGGCGGCCTCGTTCATGACCGACCCCGCCGATAAGCCGTTGGCGGCGCGGCTCGGCGAGGCCCTGGGCGACGCGTACACCATCGAGGGGGAGATCGGCCGCGGCGGCATGGGGGTGGTCTACCGCGCCCGGGACGAGCGCCTTCAGCGCCGGGTGGCGATCAAGGTGCTGCCGCCGGAGCTTGCCTTCCAGAAGGACATCAGGGAGCGGTTCACCCGCGAGGCCCAGACGGCCGCCAAGCTTTCCCATCCCCACATCGTCCCCATCCACACCGTCGGCGAGGGCCAGGGACTGGTGTACTTCGTCATGGGCTATGTGGACGGGGAGTCGGTCGCCGGGCGGATCCGGCGGCGCGGCAAGCTCCCGGTGGACGAGGCCCGGCGGATCATGAGCGAGACCGCCGACGCCCTCAGCGCCGCCCACGCCCTTTCCATCATTCACCGCGACATCAAGCCGGACAACATCCTGCTCGAGGGGTCCCGCGGCCGGGTGATGGTGACCGACTTCGGGATCGCGAAGGCCCTGTCCTCCTCGTCGGGCGCGACGCTCACGGGAGCCGGGGTCGCGATCGGGACACCCGCGTTCATGAGTCCCGAGCAGGCCGCGGGGGAGCGCGAGATCGACGGCCGGTCCGACGTCTACAGCCTCGGCGTCGTCAGCTACCAGATGCTGACCGGCGAGTTGCCGTTCACCGCACCGACGGTGGCCGGTATCCTGATGAAGCAGATCACCGAGCCGGCGCCGGACCTGCGGACCCGTCGCCCGGAAGTGCCGGAGGATCTGGCACTCGCGGTGAGCCGCTGCCTGGAGAAGGACCCGGAGAACCGGTGGCCCAGCGCGGACGCGCTCCGGCGGTCCCTGGAGAGCCGGATCGTCAGCGGATACCGCCCGACCGGCACCACCTTCAAGGGCCAGCGAGCGCCCGCCCCGGCATCACCCCGGCCGCTCGCGGGCGGCCGCACCGGCGCGGGCGTGGGGCCCGGTCGGCGCGACCTGGGCGCCCGGCCCGGGCTCGGGCCCCGGCCGTCTCCGGGCGCCCGGGGTGACGCGCTGCGCCGCCGCGATCCGCGCGACCGCAACGACAAGGACTTGGTGCCCGATACCGGTGAGCCGCGGATCGTGCAGAAGGCTCGGGGTCAGTTCGCCAGCTGGGCGGCGGTCTCGCTCGGCTGCCTGGGGATCAACATCGCGACCGGCATCAGCGACCCCTGGTTCCTGTTCCCCATGTTC
>DATAOI010000112.1 GCA_036265815.1 Gemmatimonadales bacterium | reverse complement strand
GAGCACCCGGCCGTCGGGCAGCAGCAGCGAGGTGCCGTGATAGCCCCGGGTGATGACGTTGCTGGCCAGGGTGGTCCACTCCCCGTTGGTCCCGGCCTTGGGGTCCCACAGCTCCGCCGCGTGCACCCCTTTGGTCAGATCGTTGAACAGCGTGCCGGCCACCCCTCCCGTGGCCAGCACCTCGCCCGTGGGAAGCACCGTGAGGTTAAAGTGGCGGCGGGCGAAGGCCATCGGGGCTGTCCAGCTCCACGTCGGACTGGGCGCGTCGAGATCAATCGTCTCGGCCGTATTGGTGGTGTAGGCGCCGCCCGCATACAGAATCTTGCCGTCGTCGTACATCACCGCCGAGCCGTAATTCCGGCCTTGATCGAACAGATGCTTCGGGCCCGGCCTTGAGGACCCGACGCCCGACACCGACACGAACCGGGTGCTGCGGGGTGCACCGGCCAGGAAGAGCGAGCCGTCCGGGGCCAGGAACGAGCGAGGATACCAGGGGAGCGAGTCCTTCGCGCCGGTCAGCTGACGGATCGACCCGTTGCTCCACACCTCCGGAATTGTGACCACCAGGCTATCCTCGTCGGTGCCGGCTTCAATCGCCACGTCCCCATTGCCCATCACGGTGGCTGTGGGATACCAGCGGCCCCTCGCCATCGGTGTGCTCGAGGACCAAGTGTTGTCGGTCGGCGAGAAGAGCGTCATGTTGGGCAGGCCGTGCCCGTCGCTGATGTGGCCGCCCACCACCAGCACCCGGCCGTCCGCCAGCAGCACGTGTCCGGCGCAGAAGAGCCGGGCAGGACTGGGAAGGTCGGTGAACACGCCGGTGGCCGGGTCCCAGACCTGCGGGTTACGCGTGCGGCCGATGGAAAGCACCCGCCCGTCCGGCAGCAGCATCATGTGTACGGCCACGATCGGCCAGTCGAACGGTGCCGTCCACTGCCCGGCCTCCGCCGAGGTCGTGGCCAGGGTGACAGCCGTCGACTGCGCTTCCGCGGCGTTGGGCGCCGAGAAGGTCAGATGGTAGGTGCCATTGGCACCGCTCAAGGCAAGATTGGTGAAGCTGGCATTGCCGGAGGCATCGGTCTCGACCACGGCCGTGCCGGAAAGCGTGACGCCGGTCACTGATGCGGTCACCGGGACGCCGGCGCCGACCGGCTGCCCGGCTCCATTCTCGACGCGAACCACCGGCTGCTGGCCCAGGGCCACGCCGTTCTCCGCGGCGCTGGACGGCTGCGTCGTGATGACGACCTGGCCGCCTTCGGTCGCGCTGCTCAAAACGATGTCCGTCGAACGGACCGACACCACACCCGACGCGGAGAAGGTCAGGTTGTAGCTTCCGTCTGAGCCACTCAGCGCGAGATCGGTGAACCGGACCTGGCCAAAGCCATCGCTTGTCCGGGTGGTCGTGCCGGTCAGGGTGGCCCCTTCCACCGACGCCGTCACCGACAGGCCGGCGGGCAGCGGTTCGCCCACCGCGTCCTCGGCCCGCAGTACCGGTTGCTGAATCAGCGGCACATCATCCTTGGCGGTGCTTGACGGCTGGGTGGCGACGATCAACTGCGGCTCTTCACCGGCTTGAGCAGTAGAGGAAAAGGTGACGATCAGGTCGGACACGGTCGCGGTGGTGGTCAGCTCACCGGCGGTTCCGCCGAGGACCCGCACGACTGCGGCGCGCCCATCGGCGCCACTGAGAACCGCGCTGTGGTCGACGCTGCCTCCGCCCGCTACCGTCCACCCCACGGAAACGCCCGCGAGCGGCTGGCCGTCGTCACCATCCACCCGCACGATAAGCGAGTCCGGCAGCGTCTGATTGATCGCCCCGACCTGACCGTTGCCATCGACCATTACCAGGGCGGCCGGCTGCGCCGGCTCGGACAGGTCGCTGTCGCTGCTGCAGGTGAGCGAGACCGCGGCGAGGGTCGCGGTCAGAGCCCAGAATCCGATCTGGCGCAGAGTCGTCACGTTGGGGTCCTAATAAAGTCGGAATTCGCGGGCGCAGAACGCAATTGCCGCGCCTTCATCATACCCGTCCCCGCACGGTCGGGCAATTACGTCTGCTGACGGTGCGCCTCAATTGTGTGGTGGATACCCGACAGAGGCGGACAGGGACGCCGCACCTGTGAGGTGCCCGGCACAGAACAGAACCGGCCGGAGGGATTCCCCTCCGGCCGTGATCTGCCGCCGGCAGCCGTGCTGCCGGCCAGAGCGGTGATGCGTTACGGCCGACCGCAGCCCTTCCGGGGCAGCTTCGCGAGAGAATCGGCCACGGTCTTGAACGCCGACTGGTTGGCCGACAGCGCGAAGTACTCCGCGTCGTAGCGCCACATGTTGAGCGCACAGCCCGCTGACCCCAGCACCAGCCCGAACTCCCGAATCTGGGCGGCAGTCATCGGGCAGAGCGTCCCGGCATCATTGTCGCCCGCGTACTTGGTGCAGGTGGTCGAGGGCACGCCGCCGTGCAGCACGTTCAGGCTGAACGCCACGGACATGTGATCCCGCCGGGCCATGGCTAGCGCCTGATCGCGCATCAGTTCCACATCCCCGTCGGTATGCGCCCAGCGGTATTGCGCCATGGTGAACTCGCACACGTAGTAGGACTTGTCCGGCTCGAAGATGTTCGGGGTATGCACCACGCCCACCGGCAGGGTGGGGAAGATGGCTTTGGCCGCGCTGCACATCTGATCGACCCGGGCCTTCGTCATCGTCCCGGCAGGGCCCCAGGAGATATTGGCCGGCTCGTCCATGACGGAGTTGCCGACGATGGTGCCGTCTGAGACGCCGGCGGCCACCGCCGACTTGATCTCCGGAGTGTCGTAGCTCTTCATCTTGGCGAGCCATTTGGTCATGTCGAACACGCCGTTGGTGAGATACAGGTCATGCGAGCCGCCGGTCATGTTCATCAGCAGATGGAAGTGCTTGTTGCGCGCGTCGGCGATGCGGCTCACGATGGTGCTCGCGCTGTAGCCGTCGAGGCTCATGCTGAACGGTGCCGTGCCAGTCCCGTCGGTCAGCAGCTGGGAGGCGCCAAAGGGAACGCCCAGGCTGCCGGCTCCACTGGAGCCGAGTGCCTGCGTCAGCGTCACCGCCGCCGTGTCGGCGAGCCCGTTGGAGGCGGCGATCACGCGATAGCTCCCTGCGATCGTCCCACCGGCATAGAGGCCGTCCGCGGTGATGCTGCCGCCGGTGGCGCTATAGGTCGGGCTGATGGCGACGCTGTCCCCGGCGGAGGTCCGGCCGTAGGCACGGAACTGCTTGGAGCCACCCAGGACCAGCGACACGCCGGCGGGGGACAAGACCACGCTGGTCAGCGTCGGCGCTGGCGCGTTGATGGTGACGGTGGCGGTATCGGCCAGGGTCCCGGCGGTGTTGGTCGCGATTACCCGATAGGATCCCGCGGTCGACCCGGCGAGATACACCCCGGCGGGGTCGACTTCGCCACCGGTTGCCGCCCAGGTAACGCCTACCGCCGCGGCGGAGCCGTCGTCCAGATAGCCGGTGGCGGTGAAGGCGTGCGACACACCGATGTCGAGCGCAACCGGGTCCGGCGTGACCGCGATGCGGACGACGTTGGTCGGCGGGGGAATCACGACGACGACGGAGGTATCCGTCTGGTTCCGGCCGCGACCGCGTCCGATGACCTTGAAGGTGCCGGCGGTGCTGGAGGAGAAGAGGCCGTCCGACTCGATGGTCCCGCCGGTGGCGCGCCAGGTAATGGCGACGGTCTCGTGGCCGCGCTTCAGGGCACTTGGGGCAGATCTGTCGGCGCGGGTCACTCCGCGAAACTGCACTTGCTGGCCCGTCTCGATGGTGACCAACCGAGGCGAGACGTGCAGGCCAGCGGCGATTTTGGAGGCGCCGTCCGACGCCGCATCGGGAGCGGTCGAGTCTTCGGCGCAGGCGGTGAGCAGAACGGTGAGCAGGGCAATATCTCGCGAGACCGCGAGTCTGCGCGACAGCTTGAACGTATATGTCATTTGTCGAGGGCCTTTCGCGAACTTCCCTGCGGTGGCACCCAACCTTCCCCAACCCGATCCTCCACCCTTGGGCTCCTGCTTATCTACGGTATCTCCGAGCAAAGTTCAATGTAAAGAAAGCTTCCGAAGTACTGATCCGCTGCTTGTCAAGTGTCTAGCCAAGTGCTTATACAGATTGGAAATGACGTATATGTCAACATGGAATTGTAACAGAAAAAGCGTATTAATATTTGACACATTGGTAGCTTGAGACACCTCCGCCGCCACCGCCGCCATCGCTTGCGCCACTGGGCCGTTCACCCTCCCGGGCGCGCCGCCGAAAGCTGCACCATATACTTCTCGCCGGCCGCGGGCCTCGCCGCCGCTCTGCAAGCGTCACCCCCGGGCAAGGACCCGGATTTTCCGCCAATGGATCGGAGGTGCCCGGCGTGAGGATCGCTTACATCGTCACCCGGGCAGACCCGATCGGGGGCGCCCAAATCCATGTGCGGGACCTGGCCGCCGCGGTGCAGGCGCAGGGGCACGCCGCCACCGTGATCACCAGCGGGAGCGGGCCCTTCATCGATGGGCTTCGCGCTCAGCACACGCCCACCGTCGTCCTCCGGCACCTGGGCGTGCCGATCCGCCCCGCGGAAGACGTCCGGGCCTTACGCGAGATTCGCGCGGTGCTGCGGGACCTGCGTCCCGACCTGGTGACCGCGCATTCCTCCAAGGCGGGCGTGCTCGGTCGTCTCGCGGGACGCTCCTTACGCATCCCCGTCGTGCTCACGGTCCACGGCTGGTCGTTCACCCCCGGCATCCCCGCCGTCCAGGCGGCGCTCTACCGCCAGATCGAACGCTTCGTCGGCCCGCTCGCCAGCAGGATCATCACCGTCTCTGATTTCGACCGGCAGCTCGCCCTGGACGCCCACGTGGCCGGCGAGAATCGGGTCGTGACGGTGCACAACGGCATGCCCGATGTCGCGCCGGAGCTGCGGGCCAACCCGGCCGCCACCCCACCCCGCCTGGTGATGGTTGCCCGCTTTGGACCCCAGAAGGACCACCTGACACTGTTCCGCGCGCTTGCGGGGTTGCAGGGTCTCGCCTGGGAGTTGGACCTGGTCGGCGATGGGCCGCTCATGGCCCAGATGATCTCGCTCGCGGGCACGCTCGGCATCGCCGGCCGGGTGCACTTCCTGGGGCAGCGGACCGATGTCGATCAGCTGCTGGCCCGGGCGCAGATCTGCCTGCTGGTGAGCAACTGGGAAGGGTTCCCGTTGAGCATCCTCGAGGCCATGCGGGCCAGCCTCCCGGTCGTGGCGTCGTCGGTCGGCGGGGTCGGGGAATCCGTGCTGGATCAGGAGACCGGTTATCTGATAGCTCGCGGGGACGCGGATCAGCTGCGGGATCGTCTTGCCCGACTGCTGGTCTCGCCCGCCGAACGAGTGCGCCTGGGCACCCGGGGGCGCGCTCGGTACCAGCAGCTCTTCACTCTGAGCCGCTCGGTGGACAGGACGCTTGCCGTCTACCGGGACGTGCTGGGAGGGTCAAACGCCATGATCCCCCCCTTGGACGACGACGGCGACTGGAAGACCGGCTGACCGGTGCCTTGGAACGCCGTCGACCCCGGGGTGTGGCCGGCTGGCAACACCCTGGTCAGCGCCCCTCTGGCGTCAAGCGGGCGTTGGGGGAGATCAGCCTTGCAGGGGATCGGCTAAACCCCCCTCCTGCTGCTCTTTTGGAAGCATTGTCGATACATTGCCTTACCGGCGGCCGGCGAGCACCCGCCGGTCTCAGGATGCGGCCGCCTGGGCATGTTTAGTGCGCCGTCGCGCCGCTTCCTGGGGGTTCGTGAGGGGCTTTGGCAGTGCGAGCGTGTCCTGACCCACGGAACTCGGGCAATATCACCCACTAGGTTCGAGGCCTATGCGATACCTCTCACTGCTGTCTCTCGCCTCGGCGATGATGCTGGGCGCTCGGAGCCTCTCGGCCCAGACCGTCCCCGCAGCCGCCGACCAGATGACGCTCTCGCCGGGGGATTCGGTACGGATCGTGGTCTGGCGCAAGCCCGAGTTCAGCGGTGACTTCGTGATTTCTCCCGATGGAACTGTCAGTCATCCATTGTTCCGCGACGTCAAGATCGCCGGGGTTCCGCTGGCCACCGCCGAGGCGAACCTCCGCCGGTATCTGAGCCAATACGACCAGAACCCGCAGTTCGTGATGGAGCCGCTGCTCCACCTGTCCGTCTCGGGTGAGGTGCCCCGGCCGCTGGTGTTCGCGACCCAGCCGGGGACCTCGGTCGCCGAGGCGGTGGCCCGGGCGGGCGGTACCACCCAGTTCGCCAATCGGAGCCATATCCGCGTAATCCGCAATGAACCGAGCGGAAACCAGCGGGTGTTCTATGCCAATCTCCAGGATCCCGAGGACCGTCTCGCTCAGTCCCCGGTGCGGTCGGGCGACCAGATCGTCGTCGACCGCAAGAAGTCGTTCGTGAAAGACATCTTCTTGCCGACGCTCGGCCTCATCGGGTCGGTCGCCTCGGTCGGGCTTCTCATCGACCGCATCAACCGGTAGCCACGATCATGAGCGAATTTCATCCCGAGACGCGACTGCTCCACGGCTCAGTGATGGCCCCAGAGCCGCCACCGGGGTACGCGCCCCGGCCGGCGGGTGAAATCTCCTTCCGCCAGATCCTTGGGGTGGTGCGCCGGCGCTATCGGGTGATTCTGCTGGTGGCCATGCTGGGCGCGGGCGCGGGAGCGTTTCTCGCCTACCGGGAGCCGCCCGCCTATCAGGCCAAGGCCGTCCTTCGGGTGGCCGACGAGCGCCGGTCGCTGACCGGCGGAGTGGAGACGCCCGAGCCGGCCGTCTCCCGGACCACCGACCCGATCCTCTCGCTGGTACAGCTGGTCCGGAGCCGAAGCGTCCTGGGCGCGGTGGTCGATACTCTGGGCCTCCAGCTCAAGTCATGGACCCCGGAGTTCGCCGCCAGCCAGATCTCCCAGGTCAAGATCGATCCTCGCGCGCCGGCTGACTCGGTCTTTCTGGAGTTCGCCCCCGACCGGGTGACCGCCCGCTACGGCGGCCGGGTCGCCAACGGCGCCTACGGCCAGGTCCTGGCCCTGGGCCCGGTCCGCTTTGCCGTAAATGGAAGACCGGCCATCCCCGGCGCCATCCTGGGGATCGCCTCCCGCGAGGCCACGATCGATTGGCTGTCCGCTACGCTGGTGGTGAACCCGCGGCTCGAGACCGACCTGATCGACGTGAGCTTCGTGTCCACCGACCCGCGGCTGGCGCAGCAGATCGTCAATCGGACCGTCCAGCTCTTCCAGAGCTTCAACATCCAGTGGGCCACCGAGAAGTCCCGCCGCCGGCGCGAATTTCTGGAGGAGCAGCTGGCCCAGACGGACAGCACGCTGGCCCGGGCGCAAGCCCAGCTGGCCGCGTTCCGCAGCCGGCAGCAGCTGGCCAGCTCGGGGAACAAGCTCGACGCGGCCCAGAGCGCTTTGATCCAGCTGGACGCGCAGCGCTCGCAGCTGGAGGCCGACCGGAGCACGTACGCCACCCTGCTGAAGCAGCTCAAGACCGGCAACGACGAGGCCCGTGCCGAGGCGATCCGGGCGCTGGCCGGATCACCCGCGCTGGGAGACAATCCGGCGATCGGCGGCCTCTATCAGCGGCTCAACACTTATCAGTACCGCGTCGACTCGATGACCACGGGACAGTTTGCGGCGGCTCCCACGAACCCCGACCTCGTGGCCCTTCGCGGGCTGATCAGGACCTCGCAGGACCAGCTGAGCCAGGCGGTGAGCGCCCATCTGGGCTCGCTCGATGCCCGGGTCAACGCGCTGAATAACCTGCGGCGGCAGAGCGGCCAGTCGATCCAGGTGCTGCCCGCGATGGTCGAAGAGGAGCTGCGGCTCACCAGCCGGGTTCAGGCGCTGAGCAACGTGGGCGAGCAGATTCGGCAAGATTATCAGCGCGCCCGCATGGCCGAAGCGGTCGAGGCGGGCGACGTCGACATCGTCGATCTCGCCGAGCTGCCCTATTCCGCACTCTGGACCATCGCGTCCATCAAGTTCGCGATCGGCCTGGTGCTGGGGCTGCTGCTCGGCGCGGGTCTGGCCTTCCTGCTCGAAGCGTTGAATACCTCGATCCGCAAGCCCGAGGATATCGAGGCCGCGCTGCACATTCCTGGACTGGCCGTCATCCCCCGGCTCACCTCCGGGCCGGGCGTCGGTCGGGCCCGCCTGATGAGGGGCAAGAAGACTCCGCAGTTGCCCAAGTCCGCCGCCGAAGCCATCGGCACCGTGGCGCAGCCGTTCTCGATCGGCACCGAGGCCTTCCGGATGCTCCGGACCAGCCTCATCTGGTCCGATGGGGCGGACCAGCTCAAGACGCTGATGGTGACCAGCGCCGCCCCGGGAGAAGGGAAGACGCTGACTGCCGCCAACCTCTCGGCGAGCTTCGCCCACGACGGACTCCAGGTCCTGCTGGTCGACTGCGACGTGCGCCGGCCCCGGCTGCACGGCCTCTTCCGGGTGCCGCGCAGCCCCGGGCTGCTCGACCTCCTCGCTCCGCCCAACGGCGGCGGCGGCGGGACGGTCGGGTCACTGTCCTTCAACATCGGCGAGTCCGACGGGGATGATCCGCTGGCGCACGCACTGCGGCCCACGCCGATCCGTGGCCTGACGCTGCTGAGCTGCGGCGCGCTGCCCACCAGCGCCTCGAATCTGCTCAGCGGGATCCGCATGAGATCGCTGCTCAAGGAGCTCAATCAGCGCTTCGACCTCGTCATCCTGGACACGCCGCCGGTCCTGGCGACTGCGGATGCCGGCATCCTGGGGAGCCTGGCGGACGGCGTGCTGCTGGTGGTCCGGGCCGGGCAGACCGATCGCTCGGCGGCGCAGCGGGCCTACCAGCAGCTGGCACAGGGTGGCGCGCGCGTCGTGGGCGCGGTGCTGAACGATCCCAAGGGCGAGGTCTCGCAATATGGGGACTACTACTATCCCTACGAGTACGTAGCCGAGAAGGAATGACCTCTCATCCGGGCGCGCGGGCCGGCGCGCCCGGGGGAGGCGCGGGCCTTTCCATTTCACCAGATGCAGCGCTGCGTGGGCAGGCCGGCCGCTCGGGGCCGTCACTGCTCCACCGACGCGCGTGTAGACTCCGGTAGGGGTCGCCGGCACGGCCGACTTTTCCACGCTGACGGAGGAATATCCCACCAGCATGTCGTCTTCCATCGCTTCGCTCGAGCCGCAGGTTGCCGCGCCGCCCGGAACCCGGCGGATGAACATCGTCATCGTCGGCCATGTGGACCATGGGAAGAGCACGGTCATCGGCCGCCTCCTGGCCGACACCCACTCGCTGCCCGAGGGGAAGCTCGAGCAGATCCGGGCCCAGTGCGAGCTCAACTCGAAGCCCTTCGAGTATGCCTTCCTGCTCGATGCGCTCAAGGACGAGCAGGCCCAGGGCATCACCATCGATGCGGCCCGGGTGTTCTTCAAGAGTCGCCTGCGGCACTACCTGATCCTCGACGCGCCCGGGCATATCGAGTTCCTGAAGAACATGATCACCGGGGCCGCCCGGGCCGAGGCGGCGCTGCTGGTGATCGACGCCGCGGAAGGCGTGCAGGAGAACTCCCGTCGGCACGGCTACATGGTCTCCCTGCTCGGGGTCAAGCAGCTGTCGGTGGTGGTGAACAAGATGGACCTGGTCGGGTGGGACCGCGGGGTCTATGACCGGATCGTTCAGGAGTATGGCGCCTTCCTGGATCAGGTCGGCATCCGGCCGGCCAGCTTCATCCCGGTGGCCGCCCGGGGCGGGGACAACATTGCCGAGCGCTCGCCCCAGCTGTCCTGGTACGACGGACCGACGGTGCTGGATGCGCTCGACGCATTCCACAGCGAGCCCGCGCCGGTGGAGCTTCCCTTCCGCATGCCGGTCCAGGACGTCTACAAGTTCACCAAGCAGGGCGACGACCGGCGCATCGTCTCGGGGACCATCGACTCCGGCACCGTACGGGTGGGTGACGCGGTGGTGTTCTATCCCTCGGGCAAAAAGAGCCGGGTCAAGAGCATCGAGGCCTTCAACCGCGCCACTCCCACCCGGGCCGAGGCGGGATGGGCCGTCGGCTTCACGCTCCAGGAGCAGATCTACATCACCCGGGGTGAGATGGCGACGGTGGAGACCGAGCCGCGCCCCCAGGTGACCACCCGTCTTCGGGTGAGTCTCTTCTGGCTCGGCAAGGAGCCGATGATCAAGCGGAAGGAGTACCTGCTCAAGCTGGGCACGGCGCGGGTGACCGCCCGGATCGAGGAGGTCCTCCGGGTCATGGACGCCTCGACGCTGGATTCGGCCGAGCAGCGCACCATGGTCCAGCGGCACGACGTGGCCGAGTGCGTGCTCAAGCTTGATCGCGCCATCGCGTGTGACCTGGCGGAGGACATTCCGGCCACCAGCCGGTTCGTGATCGTCGACGACTTCGAGATCCGGGGCGGGGGTATCGTCCGCGAGGCGCTGCCGGACCGCCAGGCCGCGGTGCGCGACCGGGTGATGCTCCGCAATTACAAGTGGGAGCCCAGCATCATCCAGCCCGAGCGGCGGGCCGAGAAATACAATCAGAAGGCCGCGCTCATCCTGGTCACCGGCGAGCACGAGACCGACCGGAAGGGCGTGGCCAAGGCGCTCGAGGGCAAGCTGTTCGAGGACGGGAAGGTGGTCTACTTCCTGGGGATCGGTAACGTGCTCTACGGCGTCGATGCCGACATCGAGCGGAAGCAGGAGAACCGGCTGGAGCACATGCGGCGGCTGGCGGAGGTGGCCAACCTCATGCTCGATGCCGGAATCATCCTGGTGGTCGCGGCCGCGGAGCTCACCCAGGACGACCTCGAGGTGATCAAGACCGCCGTCGATCCCGACTGGATCGAGACCATCTGGACCGGCGACACCGTCACCACCGACCTCACCTGCGACCTTCACCTTCCGGGCGGCGCCGTGCCCGAGGCGGTGGATCGCCTCAAGGCGCACCTCCAGGACAAGGGCGTCATCTTCCGGCCATGGTAACGGCCGAGCTGCGGTCCGCCATCGCCGGCCTCGCGCGCGAGGCCGGTCGCGCGACGATGGTCTACTACGACGGCACCAGTGACGCCGGGGTGCGGGAGAAGGCTGACCGGAGCCCGGTCACCCTCGCCGACGAGGTGGCGCACGGCATCATTCTCGAGGGGCTCGGCCGGCTCGATCCGGAGACGCCGGTGGTCTCCGAGGAGTCCGCGGCGGCCTCGTCCGAGGTGCGGCGCGGCTGGCGCCGGTTCTGGCTGGTCGATCCGCTCGACGGCACCAAGGAATTCATCAAGCGTCGCGCCGAGTTCACCGTCAACATCGCGCTGATCGAGAACGGCGAGCCGGTGCTGGGCGTGGTGCTCGCGCCGGCCCTCGACCTCCTGTACTGGGCGGTGAAGGGCGGGGGAGCCTGGCGGGAGACGGGGGCAGCCCCGGCGGAGCGCATCCACTCGAGCGCCGCCGCCCCCGGCACACCGCTCACGGTGGTGGAGAGCCTCTCCCACCCGTCGCCCGAGCTGGAGGAGTACCTCAAGACCGTTCCGGTGGCCCGCCGGGTGAAGGCCGGCAGCTCGCTCAAGTTCTGCTGGGTGGCCGAAGGACGGGCCGACATCTACCCCCGCCTGGGGCCGACCATGGAGTGGGATGTGGCGGCCGGCGACTGCGTCTACCGCCAGTCCGCCATGCAGGGGGAGCGGGCGTCGCCCCTCACCTACAACAAGCCCGACCTGCGAAACCCCAGCTTCGTGATCGGACTGTGATGCATGACCGGTCCGGCGGATCGCGAACCGACCCGGCCGCGCCCGTGTTATGGTTTACCGGGCTGTCGGGATCGGGCAAGAGCACCATCGCCAGCCGGGTACACCGGGAGCTGGAGCGGCGGGGCGGGGAGGTGGAATACATCGACGGCGACGCGTTGCGGGAGGTCTTCCCCAATACCGGCTTCACCCGGGCCGAGCGGGAGGAGCACTTGCGGCGGACTGGGTACATGGCGAGCCGGCTGGCGGCGCACGGAACCACGGTCATCGCCTCGCTGGTCTCGCCCTACCGGGACTCCCGCGCCTTCGTCCGGAGGCTCTGTCCGAACTTCGTCGAGATCTACGTCGCGACGCCGCTGGAGGAATGCGAGCGGCGGGACGTGAAGGGGCTGTATGCCCGCGCTCGGCGGGGCGAGATCCGACACTTTACGGGCATCGACGATCCCTACGAGGTGCCCGAGCATCCGGAGCTGACGCTCGATACGCGCAGCTCGACCGTGGACCAATGCGTGGCCGAAGTGCTCGCGCGACTTGGAGGCCAAACCTGATGGCAGGCGACATGGACCACCTGGACCAGCTGGAAAACCGGAGCGTCCACATTCTCCGGGAGGCGTACGCCAACTTCAAGAACCTGGGAATGCTCTGGTCCATCGGCAAGGACAGTACGGTCCTGCTGTGGCTGGCCAGGAAAGCCTTCTTCGGCCACGTGCCCATCCCGCTGATTCATATCGATACCTCCTACAAGATTCCGGAAATGATCGAGTACCGGGACCGGCTGGCGCTGGAATGGAATCTGACCATGATCTACGGCCAGAATCGCCAGGCGCTGGAGGAGAAGCGCACCTTCCCGGACGGCGCGGTGGACCGGATCGCCTGCTGCAAGGCGCTCAAGACCGACGCGCTCAAGCACACGCTGAGCGGTGAGTGGCCGCGCTATCGGCTCAACCACACGAAGCGGGTCTACGAGATCGACCGGAATACCGAGCCGTTCACCGGCGTGATCGTGGGCGTCCGGGCGGATGAGGAGGGGAGCCGTTCCAAGGAGCGCTACTTCTCGCCGCGTACCACACAGTCGCAATGGGACGTGGGGGACCAGCCGCCCGAGTTCTGGAACCAGTTCAAGACCGAGTTTGCCCCCGGCACCCATCTGCGGATCCATCCCTTGCTGGACTGGACCGAGCTCAACATCTGGGAGTACATCCGCCGGGAGGCGATCCCGACTGTGTCGCTCTACTACAATCACGGCACCGGCAAACGCTTCCGTTCCCTGGGCTGCTACCCCTGCACCCACGCGGTGGAGTCGGACGCACGCAACGTGGACGAGATCATCCTGGAGCTCCAGTCGGGGAAGTTCGTGAATATCGCCGAGCGTTCTGGTCGGGCCCAGGACAAGGAAGGCGGCGGCGGGCTGGAGACGCTCCGGCGCGATGGGTACATGTGACGGCGGCAGCGCGGGGATCGTGATGCTGCCCAACTTCATCATCATCGGCGCCGCCAAAGCGGGAACCACCGCGCTCTACTGGTACCTCGCGGAGCACCCGGCGGTGTTCATGAGTCCGGTCAAGGAGACCAACTACTTCGCCTACGGCCTGGACGACCGGGGGCGGTTGCTCTATGGCAACCCGGACGTCCACCGTTTTCCGGTGAAGGTACTGACCGACTACGAGCGGCTGTTCGCCCAGGCTGGCGGCGCCACGGCCGTCGGCGAGGCATCGCCGATTTATCTCGAGTGTCCCCAGGCGGCAGGACGCATCCGGGAGCGGCTGCCGGCGGCCCGACTCATCTGCAGCCTCCGCCATCCGGTCGACCGGGCGTACTCCAACTATCTCATGGCGCTCCGGCACCAGGGGCGCCGGTTCGACCCGTCACGGGATCTCACCAGCCGGCCCGACTGGGCCCATCCGGACCGGCACTGGATGCGGATCAGCCGGTATCACGAGCAGTTGACGCGGTACTTCGACGCGTTTCCCGGCGATCAGATCCATGTCGGACTCTTCGACGATCTCAAGCGTGACCCGGTGGGGTTTACCCAGGGGGTGTATCGATTCCTGGGGATCGATCCGGCGTTCGTGCCCGATGTCGCGACGCCGCACGCTCCAGGCGGCCTGCCGGTGAATCGGACGTTGGAGAATTTTCTCACCAGCCGCGTCATCCGCTACACCGTCAAGCCCTGGCTGCCGGTGCGGGCGGCCAATTGGGTGAGAAGGCTCCGCACCCGGAACATGCGGCAGGCGCCGCCCCTGCCCGCGGAGCTGCGGCAGGAGCTCACCGCTCAGTTCCGCGAGGATATCACCCGAACCTCCCAGCTCATCGGCCGAAGCCTGGATCACTGGCTCGCCTGACCCCGCGGGCGGGGGGGCCATTATGGCTTGATGGCGTCCAGGATGATCGAGGTGAAGGTGAGGGTCCCGCCGGCATTGCGCTTGTCGAATTTCGCCGAGCGCCAGATCTTGCCGCGGGCCTCATCCCATGGATGGTGATGGAAGGTGCCGGCCTCATCGAAATATTCGTAGAGCTCGACCCGGAAACCGGCGCTCTCGAACAGTTGCCTCGCGCTCAGATGAGTGTAGAGGACCTTGTGATCGTTGCCTCGCTGGCCCGGCGAGGCCCCACCGGGTTTGACCCATCCGAGATACGTGGGGTCCGGGTGGAAGCCATCCGGAACCGCGATCCGCAGGTAGCCTCCCGGGCGCAGATACTCGAAACATCTCCGGGCCGCGTCACCGGCCTCCTCCAGCGTGAGGTGCTCCCATACGTGTTCGGCCAGCATCGCCTCGACGCTATTGGGGCGGAGCAAGCGCGCCCAGTCGGCTGGGTCGAGCAGGTCGAGAAAGTCCTCCTGTGTGGGGATCCAACCGGGCTGGCGCCGTTCCGCCGAGCCGATGAGAAGCTTCGGGCGCGACGTGGTCGCCAGCATCCGCCGCATCACGGTCGGACCGAATCGTCGATAGTAGGCCTTCCGGATTTTCTTCACCGTCCGTTTGGCCCGCCTCAGCAGTGGGATCTTCTTCAGCAGCGCTCGCATGTGGGTTGTCCCAGTGGGTGATGTCATCCCAGGCGAGGCCGCGCCCGGTGGGGATAACGTCGGTCTAGGTCCAGTGGCTCAGGTCCCGGTTCAGCAGTCGGGACAGCAGACGCACCTCCTCCTGAAACACCCCGACCAGCTCGGCGCGGAATTCCGGCGCCAGCGGGGGGCGGCGGGCTCGGACGGTGTTCAGATCCACCATCGCCTTCTTCGCGGCGCTGATTCCCTCGGCTCCCACCGCCCGCTTGAGGCTCTGGATCGCGCCGCGCAAGGCCGGGGGTGGCTTGCGATAGAAGTCCCTCAACCAGGGCATTCGCGCTTTCTTGTTCTCGTTGATCTGGGGAAACTCGGTGCGGTCGTCGTGCGGGATGCCGAGGAACCGAATGACATCGTCGTAGACGCTTCGAGGGGAGGCGGCGAAGTCGTCATACAGGATCAGCTTCACCTGTGCCCCGGGGAAGGTCGACAACAGGCGCTCCACCTGCGTCCCGAAACGACCGACCTCCTGGTACTGGACTAGGAACGATCCACGCGAGGCAGGAGGCAGGTCGTGCCCTTGGCGCCGGCGATCCTGCAAGCGCCAGGCGGCCTCGAAATCGCTGACGTTCTCCTCGGAGACGTAGAGCAGCTGGGAGTGCAAAGAGTACACCATGTCCACCGGATTGCGGAACATGGCGATGATCCGGGCGTCGGGGTTGAACGCGTGAATGTTGCCAAGGGCCACCGAGGAACGCAGGTAGTAGACCGAGGCCTCGCCAGCGATCAGGTGCTGCGGTGCCCGCTCCGCAAAGAGCTGGGTGTACTCGTCCAACGTCTTGATCCGAGGGTAGGTACCCAGGTCCCGGGCGAAATAGTGCGGCTCCTTGATCCTCGGCATGAAGATGTTGGGATGGGTGCGCAGGTATTCATAGAGAGCGGTGGTCCCGCACTTGGGAGCGCCCACGATGAAAAACCCTGGTTTTTCAGCCAAAATGCAGCCTCCGCTGGGGTGCCCTTCCGATCTGGCCGTGGTAGATTGCCCTGGCGCGGCTCCGCGGGTCAAGCGTCGGATCATCGAGAGGCATGTTTCGTGCTGGACTGCGCCGGGATTGCCCATGGCAACATTCGCGCCTTCCGGGCCTCCGAGTCCACGCCGACCCTCTGACCACCGTCATGGGAGTGACCAACCGGCAGATGATGCAAGTTACCAAGCCCATCATCCTGGTGGGAACCGGACGCTGCGGCTCGACCCTGTTTCATCGGTTGATGGCGCGCCACCCCCGGATGATGTGGATGTCCGGTTTCTGCTATCTGTATCCCGACCGGCCACTGTGGAATCGCTGGGCCGTCACGGCCATGGGGAACCCGCTGCTGCACCAGCTGTTCGGGGGCAAGATCCGGCCGGGCGAGCACTATCGCTTCTGGGACCATCACGCCTACGGCTTCTCCGAGCCCTGCCGGGACCTCGTCGGATCGGACGTGAGCGCGCGGGTGAAGAAACAGGTGCGCGCCGCGTTCCAGCCCATGCTCACGTCCGGGCGCGATCGTCTGCTGGTCAAGATCACCGGCTGGCCCCGCATCGGCTTCCTCAACGAGATCTTCGACGACGCGAAGTTCATTCACATTGTGCGCGACGGCCGGGCCGTCGCAAGCTCGCTGCTGCACGTGCACTTCTGGCGCGGCTGGTATGGGCCGCAGCGCTGGCGGGCGGGCCTGCTCTCGCCCGACGATCAGGCCACCTGGGAAAGCTATGATCGCTCGTTCACCGCGCTGGCGGGCCTGGAGTGGCGCATCCAGATGCGGGCGATCGACGCGGCGCGGCGGACGCTCGACCCGGCGCGCTTTTTCGAGGTCAAATACGAGGACTTCTGTGAGCAGCCGGTGGAGACCTTCCGGCGGGTGCTGAAGTTCGTCGAACTTCCCGACTCCGACGCGTTCGAGCGTCAGGTGCGCGTGGCGTCCATCCGAAGCACGAGCAACCGCTGGCGGAATGACCTGACGCCTGTGCAGCAGGACCTCCTGGATGACCTGCTGCGCGAGGATCTGCTGCAGTATGGCTACGATGGGTCCGAGCAGGTCGAGAAGGTCCGGGAGACCGTCGAGCGGTAGGTGAGGGGACCACCATGACCTCGGACGAGCGCCGGGGCGCGCCCCGTGGCCTGACCCAGCGCGCGCTCGGCGGGATGCTCTGGACCTTCAGCGGCACCGGCGTTCAGGGCGCCATCCAGCTGCTGGTCATGGTGGCGTTGGGACGGCTGCTCACACCCACCGAGTTCGGTGTGATGGGCGCGGCCACCGTCATCATCGCGCTCTCGCAGATCGTCTCGCAGGTCGGCGTCGGCCCGGCGATCGTGCAGCGTCGCGAGCTCGAGCCGGTCCACATCCGGGTCGCCTTCACCATCTCCGGCGTGCTCGGCCTCCTCCTCGGGGCCGCGGTATGGCTCGCCGCTCCCGCGCTCGCCGCCTTCTACCGCATTCCCGCCGTCGAGCCCGTGCTCCGGGGCGTGGCGCTCCTGTTCCCCATCGACGGCCTCAACACGGTGGGCGAGTCGCTCCTCGTCCGGCAGCTGCGTTTCCGGCTCTTCGTCGCCGTCGAGGTCGGCAGCTATATCCTGGGGTACGCCTGCATCGGCGTGCTGCTGGCGTGGCAGGGCTACGGCGTCTGGTCCCTGGTGGCCGCCAACCTCTCGCAGGTGAGCTTGCGGACCATCGGCATGTATGTCGCCACTCGGCATCCGGTCCGGCCCAGCCTCGACCTCCGGGCCAGCCGGGACCTGCTCAGCTACGGCCTGGGGCACTCGCTGGCCCAGGTCGGCAACGTGCTCTCCCAGCAGGGCGACAACATGGTGGTCGGGCGGTGGCTCGGCCCCCAGGCGCTGGGGATCTACGGGCGTGCCTACAATCTGATGGTGGTGCCGGCGAGCGTGTTCGGACGGATCGTGAACCGGGTGCTCTTCCCGGTCATGGCGCAGGTCCAGGACGAGCCCGACCGGCTGGCGGGTGCCTACGAGCGGGTGCTCGCCCTGGTGGCCCTGATGTCGCTCCCGGTGAGTGCGTTTCTCTGGGTCGTGGCGCCTGAGTTCATCCCCACGCTTCTGGGGCCACAGTGGACCGGGGTCGTGCTGCCCTTCCGGCTGTTCTCCTGCAGCCTGCTGTTCCGGATGAGCAGCAAAGTGAGCGACGCCTGCACCAAGGCGGCCGGCGTGGTGTACGCGCGAGCGCTGGTGCAGGGCGCCTACGCCGCCCTGGTAGTGACGGGCGCGCTCATCGGTCAACACTGGGGTGTGGGCGGCGTGGCCGTCGCGGTGTCGCTCGCGATGGGATGCAACTGGGTGGCGATGGCGGCACTCAGCCGATCGGTAACCGGCCTCTCCTGGAGCCGCTTCCTCCGCGCGCAGGTGCCGGGAGCCGTCTTCGCCGCGCTGATCGGGGGCACGGCGGGCCTCGCTGCCCAGGCGGCGCGGGCGGCGCACCTGGGCAAGATCCCGGTGCTGATCGCGGCGGGGGCCACGGCCGCCGCCTGCGCCCTGGCCGCCGCCACGCTGCGATCGGAAATGTTCCTCGGCCCGCACGGCGCCTGGGCGTCCAGACGAGTCGGGGAGCTCCTCCGCCGCGGCTCTCGCCGGATCGGCCGCCCAGCGGGGAAGCCGGAGCCCGACGCTCTCGCCGAAGCCAATCCGGAATGAAGGCGGCGCCGATCGCCTTCTTCCTGCCCTCGCTTCGTGGCGGCGGTGCCCAGCGGGTGATCGTGAATCTGGTGCAGGCGATCGCCGAACGCGGGCTCCCGGTGGACGTCATTCTCGCCATCGCCCAGGGCGCGTTCCTCGACCAGCTTCCTCCCTCGGTGCGCCTGGTCGATCTCCGCGCCACCCGACTGACCGGGAGCCTGCTGCCGCTCACCCGCTATCTCCGCCGGGAACGGCCCCGGGTGCTGGTCTCCTCGATGAGTCACGCCAATCTCATCGCCCTCTGGGCGGCTCGGCTCGCCCGGCAGGGCACGCCGGTCATCGTCACGGTGCACACCACGCTCTCGCATTCGATGGGGCAGCGGGAGCGGCTGGGGGACCGGGTCTGGCCCCACCTGGTACGCCTCTTCTACCCCTGGGCCGCCGGGGTGGTCGCCGTGTCGGGCGGAGTCGCGGACGCCCTGGCGCAGTCCACCGGGATATCGCGTGCACGCGTCCAGGTGGTCTATAACCCGGTGATCACGCCGGGGATGATCGCGCTGGGCCGGCAGGCGCCGGACCACCCCTGGTTCGGAGTGGGGCAGCCGCCGGTCATCCTCGGCGTCGGGCGGCTCACCGCGGCCAAGGACTTTCCCACGCTCATCCGGGCATTCGCCGAGGTCCGGCGACACCGGGCCGCTCGGCTGATGATCCTGGGAGAGGGAGAGGAACGGCCCGCGCTCACGGCCCTTGT
This sequence comes from Gemmatimonadales bacterium, assembly GCA_036265815.1. NCBI lineage: Bacteria > Pseudomonadati > Gemmatimonadota > Gemmatimonadia > Gemmatimonadales > Gemmatimonadales bacterium. The sequence continues at coordinate 6,887 of DATAOI010000112.1, read as the reverse complement.
GGGCGAGCTGGGGCTGGCCGACGACGTGGCCCTCCCGGGGTTCGTCGAGAAAGCACCGGCCTACATGGCCGGCGCCGCGCTCTTCGTGCTCTCCTCGGCGTGGGAGGGACTGCCCACCGTGTTGATCGAGGCGCTGGCGCTCGGCACTCGGGTGGTGGCGACCGACTGCCACAGCGGCCCCAGGGAGATTCTGCAGCAGGGACGTCTCGGCGCCCTCGTGCCGGTCGGCGATCCGGCCGCCCTGGCCCAGGCCATCATCGATGCGCTGGATCGACCCGCCGAGCCGATCCCGGCGGAGGCGTTGCGGCCGTTCACCCGGGAGGCGGCGGTCGATCACTACCTCCGTCTGATCGAGAGCGCGTGACTACCTCGCGATCTGCGTCCCCAGCCTCCCCCAGGATCCTGCTGCTGTCCACCAGTCTCGGTATGGGCGGCGCGGATCGTCAGATCCTCTGCCTGGCACGCGCCCTTCTCGCCCGCCAGTATGAGGTGCGCCTGGTCTCGATGACACCGCTGGGGGAGATGGGGCGGCAGGCCTTCGACCAAGGCCTGCCCGTCATCAGCCTGGAGATGGAACGGGGCCGCGCCGATTGGCGGGCGTTCCAGCGACTAGTTACTCTGCTGCGGGAATGGCGGCCGCAGCTGCTGACGAGCTTCATGTACCACGCCAACCTGCTGGGCCGGCTCGCCGGCAGATGGGCCGGTGTGCCGCTTATCGTGAGCTCGATCCGCAGCGAGCGCAACGGTAGCGCCTCGCGCGATTGGCTCATGCGGCTGACGAACTGGATGGATGATCGCTGCACCACCAACTCGCAGGAGGTGGCGGACTCACTGCGGGAGCGGAGGCTGCTGCCGAGCGGCAAGGCACTGGTGATTCCCAACGGCGTCGATGTCGCCGAACTTTCGGCGCCGGTGGACGAGCGCCTCCGCATCCGGAGCGAGCTCGGTCTGGCGCCGGGCGAGTTTCTCTGGCTGGCCGTCGGTCGGCTGCTGCCGCAGAAGGACTATCCGACCCTGCTCCAGGCGTTCCAGCCGCTGGCGGCTGCGCCGGCCCGGTTGCTCATCGCCGGACGGGGGCCCATGCTGCAGGAGTTGGAGCAGCAGGCGCGGCAGCTCGGCACGGGGGCGCAGGTGAGCTTTCTCGGTGTCCGGCAGGACATCCCGGCGCTGCTTGCGGCAGCTGACGGCTTCGTGCTGTCCTCCGCCTGGGAAGGGATGCCCAACGTGGTGATGGAGGCGCTGGCAGCCGCTACGCCGGTGGTCGCGACCCGGGTCGGGGGAGTGGCGGAGCTAGTGGAATCGGGGACCAGCGGGTTCCTGGTGCCGGCCGGGGATCCGGGTGCCCTCTCGCAGGCGATGCGGCAGCTCATGTCCCTGCCGGCCCGGGAACGGGAGCTGATGGGGCGCGCCGGACGGCACCATGTCGCCACCCGCTACGGCATGGGGGCGATGGCCGATCGCTGGATGGCGCTCTACCAGGAGCTGTTGAGCCGGAAAGGCATTGCCATCCCATGACGCAACCAGCGACCACTTCCCTCAGACCGAGAAGGCCAGCATGATCTCGCTCGCCTACGCCGCCCTGTGGTTGTTCGTCTTTTCGGTGCCCTGGGAAGGCGTCATCCGCATCAGTCAGATGGCCGTCGTCAGTCGGGCCACCGGCGTGCTGGCCTTTGGTCTGGCGATGCTCGCCATCGTGATGTCGGGACGGATCCGACGCTGGCACCTGACGCACATCGCCGCGCTGCTGTTCGTGCTCTGGTCGGGGTGCGGCCTCCTGCTTATCAACTTCCAGGGTGTACCCAAGAAGTTCTACACCTTCGTTCAGCTCTTCGCGGCGATGTGGATGATCTGGGAGCTCGCGCCCTCGCGGCAGAAGGTGCTCGGGCTGTTGACTGCCTACCTGTTCGGCGCCTACCTCGCCGCAATCGATACCGTCATCGTGTATCGCCGACAGGGAGGGGCGCTCCGCCGTTTTGCCGCGGGTGAGGTCGACCCCAACGACCTGGCGATGACCCTCGCCCTGGCGGTCCCCCTGGCCTGGTATCTCGGGCAGACCTACCATCGGCCGGTGATGCGCTGGATCGCTCGCGGGTACCTGCCGTTAGGAATACTGGCCATCGGGCTCACCGGCTCGCGCGGGGGCATGCTGGCGACGATGGTCGCGTTGATGATCGTCCCTTTGACCATGACCCACCTGACCGCCGGGCGCCTGGTGTCGGCTATCGCGATGCTCCTCATTACGGGGAGCCTCGCAGTGGCGTACGTGCCCACCAAGATCGTGAATCGGCTCGCCACCACCGGAGAGCAGGTCGAGGATCTCAGCCTGGGCGGCAGGTTCAAGCTGTGGAAGGCGGGGATGACCGCCTTCACCGAGTCGCCCCTCATCGGCTACGGCACGGCCAGCTATATCAAGGCGATTACGCCGCAGTTAGGCCCGGCCGCCCAGGTGGCCCATAACTCCTACATCTCGGTGCTGGTGGAGGAGGGGGCCATCGGATTCATGTTGTACGCGACGATGCTCTTCGCGGTCTTTCTGGCGGTGCTGCGGCTCCAGTCCATCGATCGGCGATTCGGCCTGGTGCTGTACGCCACGCTCGGCATCGCAATGCTGCCGCTGACGTGGGAAGACCGGAAAGCGGTCTGGGTCATCCTGGCGGCTCTCGTGGGGCTGTCCTATTCGCAGGTCGCCGGAAGCGTCGCATCGCGATGGCAAGCAGCGCCGAGGCGGGTACCGGTCATCCGACCCACGCAGGTGCCGCGGCCCAAACCGATGGCCGGGCCGCGCCGGAGCCCCGGCCGCGACGCGTCCGCGTGACGCCCAGGGTCAGTGTGGTCACCACGGTGTACAACGGCGAGCCCTATTTCGATCGGGCGATCCCGGGCATTCTGGCGCAGAGCTTCGAGGATTTCGAGTTCGTGCTGGTCGACGACGGCTCCAGCGATGGGAGTCTCGAGCGGCTGCGCGAGGTGGCCGCGCGCGACCCGCGGGTCCGGGTGTTCGCGCCGGGACGTCTGGGCGCCGCGGCCGCCTACAACTTCGGCGTGGCCCAGGCCCGGGGCGAGTACATCGCCCGCCAGGACTTCGACGACCGAAGCTACCCCGAGCGCCTGCGCCTTCAGGTGGCGCTGCTGGACGCCCAGCCCGCCCTCGGCATGGTCGGAGGCTACTACGTGCTGGTGGACGAGCGGCGGGGCGAACGGTACGTGCGGATGCCTCCCACGGACCACCCCGCGATCCTGGCTGCCATGGCGCGATACGTTCCGATCGCCCACACCGTGGCCACGTTCCGCCGGCAGGCCTGGGTCGAGGCCGGCGGCTACCCCGAGGTCAACAACCTCATCGACCTGCGATTCTACGTCCGAGTCGCCAAGCGGGGGTGGCGGTTCGCGAATGTGCCGGAGGTGGTGGGCGAGCACTACGTCCACGATGCGAGCTGGTTCCATCGGTCGCTCAAGTATGTCGAGCGGCAGCGGGACCTGGCGCGGGTGCAGGCGGAGAGCGTCCGCGAGCTGGGGCTTCCCCGCTGGATGTACGTGTACTCCCTGGGCCGGCACGCCTACGCCTACATCCCACCGGGGTGGAAGCGCCTGCTGCGTCGGGGTCTCGTCCGGGGGTCGCGCGAGCGGGACATGTGACGCGGGGCATCACCGTCCCGCTCGCCACGCCGGTGGAGGATCGACTATGGAGTGGCGGCGGCGCCGCTGGACCCGGCGCCGTCCGGCGACATCGGCGGGCAGCGGTAGACGTGGAGGTATTCCTGCCGGTAATCCACGCGGCCGACCCCGGTGCTGGTGCGGAGCTGGCAGTTGTCATAGATCCAACGGATCAAGCCGCGCTGCTTGAGATTGGCGCGAAAGGCGTGGGACGGCGCCGGTGCCACGATCCAGAGCGCGTTCCGGTGCCCTGATGCCCGCAGCGTGTCCAGCGATGCCCTGAGAGGCACGGGGTCCGGCCGGAGGCGATGCACCGGCGCGTCAGGCAGGTAATGCGCCAGCACCATCGGTTGATCGGAGAAGACCACATCGCCGGGCGTGAGGGCCCCATGCAACCAATGCGCGGCACTCCGGAAATCGAAGCGCCGGCCGTCGCGGAGATCGGATACCAGCGTCGGCACCCCCGCCGCCACGATCATCGCCGTGACCACGGCCGGAAGCAGCCAGTGGGGGCGCAGCATTCCGTCCACCTCGAACAATCGGTCCAGAAACACGCCAGCGGCGAGGAAGAAGACCGGCACCACGGGCAAGAGGTAGTAGGTGGAAACCGGGGTGCGCAAGGAAATGAGCGTAAGGAAGGCGATCGGGAAGATGGCCACGCTGGTCAGCAGCAGCGCCAGAGACCGGTCGCGCCCCTGCCAGAGAAAGTAGATCCCCGCCGCCGCGCTCAACACCAGGGGCACGGTCAGGCTCTCCCCGAACGCCAGCAGATAGATGAGCTGCTTCACCCCGCGTGGAGCGGGAGGCCGGATGAGAAACTGTCCGCTGGCCGGGTTCTTGTCGTGCTCGGAAATCCAGCCATGGAGTATGGGGAAAAATCGGATGGCAATCACCGCGGCAAGAATCACCGCGAATGCCGTCGCCCAGCGCACGCTTCGCTGACTCCATAGTTGCTTCAGCTGGCCTGGCTGGAGATAGGTCGCCAGGAACCAGATCGCGAGCCCACCCGCCAGCAGCACGGCGGCGGGATGCGCCAGCACCGCCAGGATGCCGGTGACGATTCCGAGCGCGAGCGCGCGGCGGCTCCGGTCTCGGATAGCGAGATACAGAGCATACGGGTACACGGCCGACAGCAGGAAGACCAGCGACCAGTAGCGCGCGAGCTGCGAATAGAGGAGCTGCAGCGGGCTCACGGTCAGGAGGAGTGTGCCGAGGAAGGCGGCCCGGAGCGGTATCAGGCGCCGAGCTTGGAAAAAGAACACTGGAATCGCCAGCGCCCCGAAGAAGGCCGGCAGGAGCCTGAGGCCGAGCTCGTCCAGCGGGTGGAACGGGCGGACCAGGTAGTAGTTGAGCAGATATCCCAACGGCCGCGGATTGCCGAGCCGGGGACGGAGCGAATCTCGCAGCGTGAAGATCTCGGTCGCCTGGAAGTTCCAATCGCCGAGGTGGCAGAAGCGAATGAGGAAGGCGAGGGCCACCAGGCCCGCGACCAGCGTGCCGAAGAGGCGCCGCTGGTGTCGTTGCGTCTCGTCCGCGGTCACCAGCGCGCCCAGTGCATGGCCACCGCGCGGACGAGGTGTTGCGGGCTTTGCGGGCGGATGTGTCCCAGACAATCGCTCACGTTCTCATCCTCTGGTGGTCGCAGTGGGTCGGGGTCGGATCGGGCCGGACGCAATGTAGCGACCTGCCTTCGAGAGCGCACCGCAGAGCGGGTCCGGAGAGGGGCTGAACCGGTATTTTGCCCTTGACAAAGGTGATGTAGGTCACCATTCTGTATCCGGCGCAAGCTTCCTAGACAACGAGATGACACCACCTCGGTGATCATTCCTTGGCGCCCTGCACGACTAGCTCCCTAGTCTCAGCGGACCAGTACCTCCAAACACAATCATAGGGTTCCGGCAGACTGCCTGCCTGTGCCCGCTGCGTCAGGACTCATCACGATGAGCCACCGCTTTGGCCGATGCCGAGCGTTGGCGCCTCGCCTGCCGCGACAAGTGTGTCACTCCTAATCCAGTCGTTGACGGAGAGAGGACCGCCCGCGTATGACCCACAGTTTCAAGTTGTCTCGTAGGATTGCTCGACTTCGAGTGCCCGCACTCGCCGCGATCATCGTCCTGGCCGGCTGTAACAGCACCGATTCCGTGAGCCCCGACAACAGCCTGCCTCTGACCACCGGCGATTCGCCAACCGCCGCCCCCACTGCCCCGATCGCTGATCCTTCGTTCTCGACCTCGTTTGCGGGCGGCATCCCCATCGGTACCTTTGAGCAGCCGACCACCACGTTCGGCAGCCGCTACAACGGCGCCAAGGAGAACATCGCACCGTCCTCGCTCGTGAGCGCGCTCTCGGCGATCAGGTCACGGGGTGGTAAGGTGGTGCTGATGTTCGCGGGCAGCGAGCGGTACTATAAGGATGCCAGCGGCCACTTCAGCCTGACCAAATGGAAGGAACGGGTCAACCGGTACCGGAACGTCAACTTCTCCTCGTACGTGAGCGACGGCACCGTCATCGGCCACTACATGATCGACGAGCCGCACGATCCGTACAACTGGAGTGGCGAGCCGGTCTCGCCGTCGACCCTGGAGGAAATGGCGAAGTACAGCAAGTCGATCTGGCCCAACATGCCCACCGTGGTCCGGGAAGCGCCCCATTATCTCGCCACCTGGAGCGGCACGTACCACTACCTCGACGCGGCCTGGGCTCAGTATCTCTCCCGGATGGGCAACCCCAGCGACTACATCCGTTACAACGTGTCCGAGGCCCAGAAGAAGGGACTGGCGCTCATCGTCGGCCTCAACTTCATGAAGGGCGGCAATCCCAACGGAACGACCATGAACGCCACCGAGGTCGAAAACTTCGGCTCGGCGCTGCTCAGCAGCTCGTATCCCTGCGCGTTCATCAGCTATCAGTACAACTCGACCTACCTGTCGAACACCGGCATCAAGAGCGCGATGGACGTGCTGCGTCGCAAGGCGGAGAATCGGAGCACCAGGACCTGCCGCGGATCCTGAGTCCGGGCGGCACGCCATGATTCAAACGGGGGCCGCGGTCGATGCCGCGGCCCCCGTTCGATTTTCCAGACCCCGACGCCAGCTACCAGCCGCCGCGGCGGAGGAGGATGACGGGGATGGTCTTGAGCATGATGCGGAGGTCTTCGCGCAGGCTCTGGCGGCGGATGTACTCCAGGTCGTAGCTCACCTTGGTGCGCACATCGTCCAGCGAGCGGTCGTAGT
>DATAOI010000111.1 GCA_036265815.1 Gemmatimonadales bacterium | reverse complement strand
AGCGTCGGCGATAACCACCCCCGGCGGCTCTGCGCCGGCGCGCGCGAGCTCGCGCTGGGTGGCGTCCACCATCGGCTCGAGGTGGCCGAAGTCGGGCGAGTCGACCGAGATCTCGGCGGCGAGCACGATCTGCTCCTCGTTCACCGCCGCCCGGGCGTTGTAGCCCTGGAGGTAGCCGCCGGTGACCTTCATCAGGCGCGAATCGGGGTCGGTCGTGTTGATCTTCCCGGCCGGGGTCTCGGGCGCCTGGTAGGGGTCAGGCGGCCCGCCGCCGAAGCGCCGCCGATCGCGGCAGATCCCGCGCGCCCGCTAGGCCTCGTAGGCCTCGTTGGCGGTGCGCTCGGCCTCGAGCTCCTCCTCGAGCCGGCGCCTTGACTGCGCAAGCCGCGCCCGGCGCGAGCGCGGGATCGGGCGCGCCTGGCGCTCGCGGCGCTCGTCCAGGCGCTGGCGGGCGTCGCGGCGCCAGCCGCGGCGGCCCTGGTCTTGGCCCCGCCGCGCGGCATCGACGCAGGCTCATCGGCGCGATCCCCGGCTTGCTCGAGCTCGCGCCTGGCCTCGGCCAGCCAGCGCCGACGGCCCTCGCGCGTGCGCAACTGCTCGTGGAGTTCATCGCCGCGCGTCTCGCCGAAGAGCTCGTCCTCGGCCTCGTCGGTCGCCTTCGCCTCGGCCACGATCTCTCGCGCGATCCGCCCATAGTCGAGATTCGCCTCCCGGTCAGCGTTGGCCGCGATCTTGGTGGCGTCGATCGCCACCACTCCCGTCCAGACCAGCCCGGCCCTCGCGCACAGCACAAGCACCGATCCCAACAGCTCGCCGAGCGCCGCCTCGTGGCGACAGATAAAACGGGCGATCGTCGCGTGATCGGAAACCCGGTTGGCGGTCATCACCCGATAGGCGACGTCCCGGCGGCAGTGGCGCTCGATCGCGCGCGCCGAGCGCTGCCCGGTCGCGTAGGCGTAGAGCACCAGCGCGACCAGGTGGATTCAACCGGTTGTCGCAACGCTGGACGATGAGGAGTTGCGATGCCGAGGAGAAACGCTGCGTTGGTTCGTGCCACAGCTGCAGGGGCGCGTGGCAAGGGGCGTCCGCCGGCTGGGCGCCGGGAACACCGGGTCCGGTTCTGGGAAGCGATCGCCCGAGGGGCATCGACTGTTGACGCGTCTGCCGAGGCGGGTGTCTTGTGGAGCGTTGGTGTCCGCTGGTTCCGGAAGGCTGGCGGGATGCCGCCTCTCACCCTCGCGCCGGTGTCGGGGCGTTATCTGTCATTTGAGGAGCGGGAGGAGATCGCGGTCCTGCTCGCTGGTGATTGTGGGGTGCGAGAGATCGCGCGTGAGCTGGGTCGCGCGCCGTCGACTATTTCCAGGGAACTGCAACGCAACGCTGCGGTCCGCACCGGTCGGCCGCAGTATCGGGCCTCCACCGCGCAGACGCATGCCGACCGTCGCGCCCGGCGGCCAAGGCCGGCGAAGCTGGCGGTCAACCCGGAATTGCGTCGCTATGTGCAGGACCGCCTTGCCGGGGCTGTGCAGCGGCCCGAGGGGAGCGTTGCGGGTCCGCAGGTCGGCTGGCGGGGGCGGCGTCATGGACCGCGGAAGGACCGGCGCTGGGGGACGTCATGGAGTCCGGAGCAGATCGCCGGTCGGCTTCGCGTTGACTTCCCCGATGATGAGTCGATGCGGATCTCTCACGAAGCGATCTATCAGTCGCTCTATGTGCAGGGCCGCGGAGCGCTGCGCCGAGAGCTGACCGCGTGCCTTCGGACAGGCCGGGCGTTGCGGGCGCCGAGGGCCAGGACGTCGAGCGGCAACCGGAGTTTCGTGACTGACGAGCTGTTGATCAGTGAGCGACCTGCTGAGGTTGCTGACCGGGCTGTTCCGGGTCATTGGGAGGGCGATCTGATCCTCGGGACGGGTCGGTCGGCGATCGGCACTCTGGTCGAGCGGTCAAGCCGGTTCACGATGCTGCTGCATCTCCCACCGCTCGAAGGCGTGGAGAGCCTGAGAACGAGGAGCAGCCCGCCGCGCACGGGTGCCGGTGCCGCGGCCGTGCGTGACGCGATCGCCGGCACGATCACGACCTTCCCTGAACAGCTGCGGCGGTCCTTGACCTGGGACCAGGGCATCGAGATGGCCCAGCACGTGCAGCTGCGGCTCGACACTGGTCTGCAGATCTATTTCTGCGATCCACGCAGCCCATGGCAGCGCGGGACTAACGAGAACACCAACGGGCTGCTGCGCCAGTATTTCCCCAAGGGCACCAACCTCGCCCGTCACAGCGCCGAAGAGCTCCAGGCCGTCGCGGCCGCCCT
>DATAOI010000110.1 GCA_036265815.1 Gemmatimonadales bacterium | reverse complement strand
GGAATGCTCGTGAAGGTGCCGGCGTCGACGCCGTAGGTATTCCGCAGGATATCCCGGAACCTCACCGCGGTGGCGTAGCGGATCCCCACGCCGACCGAGTCCGCGCCGCCGGTCGAGTCGGGACTCGGTGCAGGAAAGGGTAGAGGGTTGTCCTGACGCCGGACGCCCGCGTTGATGAAGAACGCCAGGCGGTCCCGTACGATGGGCCCGCCGAGCGTGAGACCGAGCTCGGTGCGGGTGAAGTCGGCCGCGCGATGTCCCGCGGCATCGCCGCCGGTAAGGCTCTGGTTCTCGGCATACCCGTACACCGTCCCCTCGAGCCGGTTCGATCCCGATTTCGTCACCGCGTTGACCAGCCCACCAGTGAAGTTTCCGTAGCGGACGTCGAAGGGTGCGGTGAGGACTTGCAGATCCTCGATGGCTTCGAGGTTGAGCGCGGTCAGGTCGCCGAAACCACCGATCGTCCCGTTGCCGGTCTCGTTGGTATTGAACAGGTCGTTGTTCGTGGTGCCATCGACCTGCAGCCCGTTCAACCGGTCGGGTTGGCCGGCGAACGACAGCGCGAAGACCCCGAGATTGACCTGCGGCGCCAGTCGTGCGAGCTCGGTGAAGTCGCGGTGCGCCGGAAGGCGGGCGATGGTGGAGTCGGAGAGGATCTGGGAGGGGCCGGTGCGCGCTGCATTGATGAGGGGGTCTACAGTCGCGTGCGCGGTGACCTGCTCCAGCTGGTACGCGGCCGAGTGGAGTCTGAAATCGGCCGTGAACCGCTCTCCCAGCGACAGGAAAACGCCGGTGGCCTGCGCCGGCTCGAAGCCGACAGCCCGAACGTCGATCCGGTACGGCCCCCCCACTGAGACATGCTCGAGGAAGAAGCGACCATTCGCCTGGGTGACTGTCTGCCAGCGCTCGCCGTTCGAGGTGTTGGTGGCCAGCACGGTGGCGTCCGGAACCGGAACGCTGTCGGCCGCGACGATGGTACCTTGCACGGCGGCGCTGGTGACACCCTGGGCTTCGAGGGCACCTGCGTGCCAGAGCCCGATTCCCAGCCAGAGCAACGTCCGGGTTCGGCAACGGCTTCGCATGATCCCTCTCTGGAGGGCATGAGTAGGGAGTCCTAGGGATATGCAGCCGGCCACCTGACCCGTCAACCTGGGCTTGGCCGGCAGGTGATCCTTCTCCCTAGAGATCCGCTTGACCACCTAGGTCGTGTTCGGGGCGAAGCAGGGGCGCTACCGAAGGGCGGCAGCGCCGTAGTTTTGCCGTAGTTTCTCCGGGCACAAGCGGGCAAACTACGGCTGGAAAGCGGGCACCGATGCTCGGAAAGTGGCCGAATCCCAACAAGTTGTCGGAAATGTCTGCCTGGGCGGAAGGACTCTGGATCAGGAGAGTCCTGGTTCAAGCCCAGGAGGGCAATGAAGCCCGGCAACGACTTAGCTGTTGCCGTAGCTCCTGGACTAGGCTCTCGGGCATCGGGACAAGTCGCTCCCGACCCTTCTTGTCGAACTCTGCCCGCCAGCGAATCCTGGGTGGGCTAGAAGTAATGTCCGACCGCTCCCAGGCGAGGGACGGAGTGAAAGCGACAATCCTCTCGCGTCGAGTGGCGGCCATTCGGGACGCTCACCGCGCCGAAGGTTTGGACTCGCACCCGAGCACTGTCATGCCGCCTACGAGGGCGGCCATTCGGCGCGTGGCGTACCATCGCTTGGGGGACGCGGGCCGCTCGAGCGCCTGCGCAGACTCGGCAACGCTTCCGTACCGGTCCGCCGGTGCCTTCGCCAGCGCCCGGGTCACCGCAGCCTGCACCGCGGCTGATACCATCCGCACTGTGCTCAGGTGCGGCACTGGTTCGCTGAAGCGCTTGGCGATGATCGCCTGCGCGGTGGGTCCGCTGTACGGTGGCTCGCCCGCCAGCATCTCCAGGCCAGGCTGTATTGGTCGCTGCGCGATTCCAGTTTGCCGGAAGCGCTTGCTTGTTCGGGACTCATGTAGGTCGGGGTGCCGAGCGAGAGCCCCGTCTCGGTGAGACGCTCCCGACGCGCGCTTGCCGCGGCCCGCGCTATGCCGAAGTCGGCAACCATCGGCTCACCCTGGTAGAGGAGGAGGTTCTCCGGCTTGATGTCTCTGTGGATCACACCCTGGCGATGGGCGTACTTTGGCACGACCGCGGAGCCCTGGGGCCCCTACCTCCCGAAACCGCTTATGGCGGACGCCCTCCTCGATGCGGTGGGTGTGCTGGTACCGCTCCCCGAATAATGAGGGGGCTACTTATTCAGCCAGGCGGGTCAAGTTCTGAGGCAACTGCCCGGCGGTCCCTTGTCGCGTCCTACGGATTCTCCCAGTCGAAGACAATCCCGCCCGCGCGGCACGCCCTGCCGGGAACCAGCTTAGAAAACGGAGTCACACCTGCATGAAACACATCTCGATTGGCGGCCTCGACGTATCCCGGATAGGACTTGGTGCCATGTCAATGTCCGGCTACTACAACATCGGGGAGGGCAGCGAGACAGAGTCGATTCGAACCATCCACAAGGCGCTGGACCTGGGTGTCACTCACCTCGACACCGCCGAAATCTACGGCCCATACCACAACGAGGCGCTTGTCGGCCGGGCGATCAGGGGTCGCCGCGACCAGGTGGTATTGGCGACGAAGTTCGGGATCATCTCACACGGCGGCGCAGGGCAGGGCGTCCTGGACAGCAGCCCAGCGAACATCCGCGTCGCGGTCGAGGGCTCCCTGAAGCGGCTCGGCACCGACCACATCGACCTGTACTATCAGCACCGGGTGGACCCGAATACGCCCATTGAGGACAGCGTTGGGGCTCTTGCCCAGCTGGTTGCCGAGGGCAAGGTCCGACACATCGGCCTTTCCGAGGCGGGTCCCGCTACCATCCGACGCGCTCACACCGTACATCCGGTCGCTGCGTTGCAGACCGAGTACTCCCTATGGACCCGTGACCCCGAGGCCGAACTGCTGCCGCTGCTCCGCGAGCTGGGCATCGGCTTCGTGCCATACTCGCCACTCGGCCACGGCTTTCTCACCGGCGAGATTCGCTCGCCCGAGCAGCTCTCCGACGACGATTGGCGCAAGACCAACCCGCGCTTCACCGGCGAGAACTTCCAGCGCAACCTGCGCATCGTGGACGAAGTTGAGGCCGTTGCCGCCGAATTGAGTGCGACACCGGCCCAGATCGCTCTGGCCTGGCTGCTCGCGCAGGGCGACGACATCGCCCCGATTCCCGGCACCAAGCGGGTCGCCCGCGTCGAGGAGAACACGGCCGCCGACCGCATCGAGCTGAGCCCCCAGCAGGTCGAACGGCTGAACAACCTCACGCCGGCCGCTGGCGAACGCCACGAGGCAGGGAATATGGCGGTTATCGACCAATGACCAGCCGCCAAGGTGGGCCAATGTTGGCAATTCTGCTACCGTCTCTACGGACAAAAGCAGGCATTTCGGGGGAGTCAGCCGTCGGGCCAGGCTGGCTGCCGCAGCCGGTCACGAGGGCGGTCGCCACCATCCCCGCTATTGTCCATCTCAGCGAGGCATCGTTGGATTCTCCGAGTCAGGTGTGTCACTACTTCGTGGACTCACCCTTCCACTCCACCGTGTATTCGGTCGGCGAGCTGAAGTGACCCCGATAGGTGCCATCGCCGTGTATGCCCTGGTACTTCCCGGATCCGCTAACCAGGGTCCACGTACCGGCGAAGGTCGTTCTCGGCGTCTTGTCGGGCCCGACAGTGGTGCTCACCTTCCCATGCCACTGGGTCGTCGTGCTTCCGGCCTTGCTGGAGACGGTGAAGTAGCCCTGGTGGGTGACGTTCCCGCTGCCATGTAGTCGGAAGGGCCGGTAGTGACATTCGTGCCTGTGGCCTCCCCGACCATGAGTATATGACCTGGACCATCAGCGACGTCGACGGACTGGTGGTGGGTGTAAGTGAGCGCCGCGGATCCTGACACAAGGACTCGATCCTCGGACGGTGCAGCGCCGGCGGCGCCGAGGAGAAGCAGTGATAGGGGCAGTCCCGCTGCGGCTGCCTTCAGTAACAGTGTTCGCATGTTGATGCCCTCCATTTTCTGGGTGGCGATGCCCTGCTTTGGCCCATACGCCTGCTCTTTGACCACGCTCTGCGTCACTTCGCGGCGGGAGCGAGACAGTCCCCAGGCTTCGGGAAGACCACGGCGGTATCCACATTGACGTGACCCTGTCAGGCGGCGCGTTCCAAGCGTCAAAGCCCGCATTCCAGCGAGCCCACATCTCTGGTCACCTTGAACTCGCCGCTCGGGAGGGCCACGAAGTGGAAGGCGAACTGCCCTCTGAAAGACAGCCCCGGGGTCGGGCTGATGAAGTAGTACGTCTCGCCGTAGGTGAAGGTTAGGTTGGGCGCCTCAAGAGTTGGCGAGTTGAAGCTTTCGTGATTGACGTCGTGCGAACTGTACGTGGCGCCGGTGGTCAGACCAGTGCCCGTTTCAGAGACCACGACCTGAAGTTCATGGTGCAGGAAGTAGTCAGTGGTGCCGTAGAAGGTGTCCTCGGCGGACAGTGTCCCCGTCATGTGAATGTCTTCACCATTGCAAGGGCTATCGAAGAAGATCTCGTCCAGCGGCGTGTTGGATGAGAAATGTTGCGCCGTCTTGCTCGTAACAGCCTCGAGAGTGGACCCGTTCTCCGCAGTGGGACCGGACTCCGGGCTGCAGCCGGTGCCGAAGGCGCTCGCTAGGATCGCCGTTCCGATCAATGCCAGGGCTCGCATGGTCAGGATCTCCAGTAGGAGTGGGTGCGGAGCTGCTTGTACCGGAACACGCGGTCTTTTCCGGCGAGAAGCGACATTGGCCCCCTGGACAGCCGTTGCGACCCGCCTCTCCGGCCTGCATCTTCCGGTAGGGCACCGGCCTGGCTGGCGGGCTCCCCCAACCTCCTCAGGACCCCTCCGACATGGATCAGCCCGCGCCGCCCTTGGCCGGCGACACCCGGGAGGTCACCGACCTCCTCCTTCAAATGCGCGGCGGCGACCCTCAGGCCATGGATCGGCTCTTTCCCATGGTGTACGAGGATCTCCGGCGCCTCGCGCACGCCCAACTCCGGCGCGAGCGGCCAGGACACACCCTCGGCACCACGGGCCTGGTCCACGAGACGTATTTCCGACTGATCGACCAGACCCGTGCCGAATGGCGCGATCGCGGCCATTTCCTCGTGCTGGCCTCGCTGGCCATGCGACGCATTCTGGTCGACTACGCGCGCCGGAACCGGGCCGCCCGTCGTGGGGGCGGGAGCATCCGTTTCACGCTGGACGCCGACGTGCCAGCCGCGGAGCGCGGTGAGCTGCTCCTGGCGCTGGACGAGGCGCTCGAACGGCTTGCGGCCCTGGATCGGCGGCTCAGTCAAGTGGTGGAGTGCCGCTACTTCGGTGGCCTCACGGAGCAGGAGACGGCTGACGCGCTCGGAGTGACTCGCCGGACGGTCCAACGCGACTGGGCCAAGGCGCGGGGCTGGCTCTACCTCGAAATGAACCAATGAGCCACGGGTCCACGAACGGCTATCGACCATGAACGCCGCAATGCTGGCGCGGTGGGACGAGGTGGTCCGGGTTGTGGATCTGGCACTCGACCTCGATCCGACGGATCGTCCCGAGCTCTTCGAAAGGGCCTGCTCCGGCGATGCCGCACTGCGCGCCGAAGTCGAGCGCCTCCTCACCGCAACCGAACACGCCGAACACTTCCTCGAGCAGCCTGTCGCTGCAGACGTAGCGCCGCTGGTCTCGTGGGTCGCACGTCAGGAGTCTCAGGCGCTAGCGAGGGGGACTCGCTTTGGCGTCTACGAGGTCGTCGGTCTCCTGGGCCGGGGCGGGATGGCCACGGTCTACCTGGCCGAGGACCACAAGCACCATCGGACGGTGGCCGTCAAGGTCTTCGACTCGGAGGTTGGGGCCGCCATTGGCCGGGAGTGGTTTCTCCGGGAGATCGACCTCGTCGCCAAGCTGCACCATCCCCACATCCTTCCGCTACACGACTCGGGCGAAGTCGACGGCCGCCTGTACTATGTGATGCCGCATGTCGACGGCGAGTCGCTGCGCCAGCGGCTGTCTCGCGAGGGACGGCTTACGCTCGCGAGCGCGCAGCGAGTGCTCCATGAGATAGCGGGCGCGCTGGACTATGCCCATCGGCATCACGTGGTACACCGCGATATCAAGCCCGAAAACATCCTGCTTCAGGATGGGCAGGCGATCGTCGCTGACTTTGGCATTGCCCGGGCCATCGAAGCGAGCGCCGGCAATGGCTGCCGAGTCCCCGAGACGATTCCTGCGCTCGGCACGCCGGCCTACATGAGTCCCGAGCAGGCCACCCGCACAGCCGCGATCGACGGCCGCACCGACGTCTACGCGCTGGGGTGCATGCTCTTCGAAATGCTGTCCGGCGCGCCACCGTTCAACGGCCCGACGGCGCAGGCCATCCTGGAGCAGCATGCGGCAGATCCCGTGCCCTCGCTCCGTGCGGTACGAGCCGACGTCCCACTTCCGCTGGAGCAGGCAATCACGCGTGCGCTCCAGAAGGCCCCTGAAGATCGGTTCGCCACAGCGGGGGAACTTGTTCAGGCGATCGACTTTGCTGCGGCCAGCCCGCCACCGGAGCACGCCCGGAGCCGTCGCCTCAGGTGGATCGTCACGGGCCTCGCCGTGTCGGTAGGTCTGACTGCCGCCGTGACCCTGGCGAGGCATGGAAGCGCGGCGCCGTTGCGACTCGACCCGGAGCTCGTCGCGATCCTCCCCTTTCGGCTGGAGGGCTCGAGAACCAACCTGACGTGGTTACGACAGGGGGCGGCCGACTTGCTGGCGGCCAAGTTGCCGGGCGAGGGAGGCCTGCGTGCCGTCGACTCGAGGTCTGTGCAGCGTGCGTGGCAGCGGATTGCTGAAACGAGCGGACAGGCGCTCACGCCGGCGGCCGCGCGCGACGTCGCGCGCCGCGTCGGTGCGGGCCATCTCGTCGACGGAAGCATCGTGGGCACGCCAGCGCACCTCATCATGACCGCCTCATTGATGACGACAGGGACGCCCCGGGAGCTGGCCCACGCGAGCGTCGAAGGTCCCTCCGACAGCCTGCCGGCCCTGCTTGATCGCCTTGCCGTGCGGCTGCTGGCGCTCGGCGCGGGGCGGGACTCCGCCCGGATGTCGAGGTCACCGACTGCCTCTCTGCCGGCTCTCCGCGCTTTTCTGGCTGGCCGGAAGGCCTTCAGGACTGGACGCCTGGATATCGCCGCGAGCCGGTTGCAGCAGGCGACGGTGCTCGATTCGACCTTCGCGCTGGCGGCGCTTGAGCTGGTGCACGTATCAGTCTGGACTGGCGATGGTCGGGCTGCGGAACGGGCCAAGCGCCTGGCGCTGGCCGGACGCGAGCGGCTCGACCCAGCCGACCGCGCGCTACTCGACATCTGGACCGCTCCGTTCGTGACCGGCCCTGAACGGATCGATCAATGGCGGGGGGTCTCGGTGACGTATCCCGACCGGCCTGAGCCATGGTACGAACTTGGAGACGCATACTATCACCTGGGATTATCGGCGGGGCTCGCCAACCCCTTCCAGCTTGCGGCCGAATCGTTTCAGCGCGGGTGGGCGATCGACTCTGCCGCGGCTGAGGATGGGTTGGCGGCCGACCGAGCCCCGACCGTCGCCGAGGCGCTGAAACACATGGTGGAGATCGCGCAGGTGCGCCACGATTCCGCCGCGGTTCTTCGGCTGCTCGCGCCAGGTGTGGCCGCCGATTCGACCTCGAAACAAGGGTGGTATCTGCGCTGGCATCGGGCGGTGGCCCTCGGCGCCTCGGCGGAGCACTCGTTCTGGGCAGATTCGCAGTCGGTCAACCCTGAGGCGTTCGGCCAGATCTTTCAGTTCATCGAGTTCTCGGGCGTAGCGGCGCAGGACTATAAGCGCTCGATGAACCTCGACATCCAACACTGGGAAGCCGGCGGCGGTGCGGCTGGCGGCTCCTTCTTGAGGGCGATGGTGGCGCTGGATGGCGGTCGACCCCGAGAATCCGCACGGTATCTGTCGGAGATCAACGAGAATTCCGGGGTCCCCGCACCCGGGGAGGTGGGGTGGAACCACCTGGGTGAAGGAGGCGACGCCGGAACCATCTTTCTCGCGTTGCACTGGGGAGCTGATACGATGCCTGCGGCTCCGGCGGCACGCCGGCTGGCATCGGTCACCCGTGGCGGTTCCATCGCGGGCGATCCGGCACGCACTCAACTTGAAGCTCGCTGCGCCGTGGCCACGTGGTGGGCCGCGCGAGGCGATTACGCCTACGCGGTCGCGGCCGTCAGGGATTTGATCGAGGCCCGGGTCCGAGGCGTCCATGGAGCCGACTCCGTCAAGGCCGAAGGCTTCAGGAAACTCTGCGCCGCGTTGCTCGATGCCGGCCGCGCGACGGCACTGGGTCTGCCCGACGCACATCGCAAGCTCGAGGTGGCCGATGCGGCCAGTCGGCGTTTCGACCTTTTCCTGCCGGCGCTCGGCGCGAATCTCGTCGTGGCGCACCTCGCCGAGCTGCAGGGCGACTTGCCTCTCGCCCTGCGCGCGGTACGCCGACACTCCGGGGTCTACGGCTTCTGGCCCTCCTGGCACCAGTCGACGTTCCTGCGCGAGGAGGGCAGACTGGCCGCACTCTCAGCCGATACAGCCGGCGCGGTTCGAGCCTACCGGCACTATCTCGCGCTCCGGCCCGATCCGGAGCCGGAGGTGAGGCCGGAGGTCGAATTGGTGCGCGGGGAGCTCGCGAGGCTTTCGCGGGCGCCGAGGCGGTGACTCCGTGAGAGGCTTGGCCCTGGTGGGATTGGGCCTGGCAGCGTGGGTCGGAACAGCCCGAGCGCAGGCCGTCACCACGTCCGCCATCTATGGCACGGTTACCGCCGGCGACTCCGCGACCATCGAGCAGGCCACCGTCTCGATTACCAATACGGCGAACGGCGAGCGATGGTGGACCGTCACACAGAGCGGCGGGCGCTACATCGTCGAGTATCTCTCGCCCGGCGGCCCTTACATTGCCGAGGTCCGGGCAATTGGGTTCGAACCGGCGCACGTCGTCGGCATAGTCCTCTCCGTCGGAGAGCGCGAGCTGGTCGATTTCAATCTCGCCCGCCAGGTGGTCACGTTGCCGGAGCTCACGAGCTCTGCCTCCGATCGATTGGTCGGGTTCGGCGGCGCGGGACCGGCGCAGATCATCACCCACACGCTGAGCTCCCGGCTGCCGGTGCGCGGCCGGGACTTCTTCAAGCTGATCTATCTCTCGCCTCAGGCGGTGCCGAGTCCCAACGGGGGCGTCTCGATCGCTGGACAGCCGGACCGACTGAACGGACTGCAGATCGACGGGGCCACGAACAACGACCTGGCGGGATATGCAGGGGGCACCGGGGTCGAGACCCCCGGATCCCCGACTGGGATCCGGACCCTGTCCGTGGAGGCGGTTCGGGAGCTGCAAGTGGTCACCGCCCCATTCGACGTGCGGTTCGGTACCTTCGCTGCCGGGCTGGTGAACGCGGTCACGCGGTCGGGCTCGAATCGGTGGGAAGGGTCGCTGTCGGGCTACTTCGAGGGGCAGGGGCTCACCGGTACAGACGAGCTGGGCAACCGAGCGGAGGACTTCACCACCAAGGAGTTGGCGCTCACGCTGGGTGGACCGATCGTGCGTGACCGCGCGGCGTTCTTTCTCGACCTCGGTCTCCAGCGGGACGTCATACCTCAGACCGCGCGGACTATCGGCACGGACACCACCGCTGGTCGCGATTCGGCCGGCGTGGGCATTCGCTACGCGAGCGCGCTGCGGTTTCAGCAGACGCTGCGTGACGAGTACCGAGTCGAGCCGGGCACCATAGGTGCCACGCCCAATCGGGTGCCGAGCGGCAACCTGTTCGCCAAGATCACGCTGCAGCCCGCCGTCAACAACCGTATCGAGATATCTCACAACTACGGGCATGGCAACAATTTCTTCGGAGCTAACCACGAACCCTATGGCCGCTACGAGCTCTCGTCCAACAGCTTTCGACTGCGCGCGACAACCAATGCGACTCGGCTGACATGGACCTACGCAACCGGGCGGAGGGTTGCGAACGAGCTCACCCTGGCCCGGTTGGGTATCCGGGAGGCGCAGCCGGCGGTGAGCGGGTTCCCCGAGGTGGACGTCGCGGCAGACGAAGGGCACTTGGTGGCGGGGCAGCGTGGCGGAGCCACAAACTCTTTCTCGGATCAGGACATCTGGGAGGTGACGGACAACCTTTCCTGGGTCGCCAGTACCCACCAACTCACGTTCGGTACCCATGGTGAACTGGTACACGTCCATCGAAATGACTTCGACCTCCCGCTCGGTCATTGGGAATTCGACAGCCTCGACTCGCTGGAGGCCGGCCAGGCAAGCCTCTACGTGCGGACGCTGCCCGGCCCGCTCAGGCCCGAGGGGAATCTCGCCGACTATGACGTCGATCAGATCGCCGCCTATGTGCAGGACCGTTGGACGCCGAGCTCACGGCTCACCCTCACCGCCGGGCTCCGGCTGGACGTGCCATTCCTCCCGACGCCCCCAGCCCAGAACCCTGCGCTTCTCGCGGGACTCAATGTCAACACTGCCTTGACGCCGAGTGGTCACCCGCTGTGGGCGCCCCGTATCGGATTCATCTACGACCTGAATGGCCGAGGCACGGCGCTGCTCCGCGGGGGAGTGGGGCTGTTCGCGGGTCGACCCGCCTACCACTGGTTCAATTCGGTGTACACTTTCACCGGCCTCGAGCAGTTGCACCTGGAATGTGCCGGGGCAGACGTGCCTGCATTCACCCTCGATCCCGCGAAGCAGCCGACCGCGTGCGCCACGGCCTCATCCGCGAGCGTGTTCGTCAACTATTTCAATCCGCAGTTCCGGTTTCCCCGGAATCTGCGCACCGCCCTCGGCGGGGACTTCCAACTGCCATCGGGAGTGGTGGGAACCCTCGACCTGCTCTACGTCCTAGGGGTGAACGATTTCTATGTGACCGACGTCAATCTGACCCGCGTGGGAGTGGCGGCCGGAGAAGGTGGACGGGTGCTCTATGGAACCTTCGATGCAGCCACCGGACGGGCGACCCCGACCCGCCGGGATGCCGCATTCGAACGGGTGATCGAGGTGCGGAACGCCCGCGGGGATCGGTCGTTCGTGGCGACGGCGCAGCTGCGCAAACGGTTTGGTGACGGGCCCGAGGTCGCATTGGCGTACACCTATACGGACGCCAAAGACCGCCTTTCACCCGTCTCCGATCTGGCCGTGTTCAATATCAGCGCGAATCCAGTGGATGGATCAATCGAAGATCGACGCGTCGCAACCTCGTTTTACAGTGTGCCGCACAAGATCACGGCTGTGGTCGCGCTCGATCTCCCGCGCCAATTCCGTTTTGCGCTCTTCTACATGGGGTATTCCGGACCTCCGTACGCCTTTACGGTAAGAGGGGACGCCGATGCCGGGCGGTATGCATCCAATGACATTGTCTACGTTCCCCGCGATTCCACGGACATTGCCCTGGCCGATCCGAGCGAGTATGCAGGGCTCGACCGCATCATCCGCAGCACCACGTGCCTGGGCACGCAGCGGGGCAAGATCATGCGACGGAACAGCTGCCGCGATCACTGGGCGACGGTGGTGAACACGCGGGTGTCAAAGCTCTTTTCGGCTGCTCACGGGCACACGGTGGAGCTGACCGCCGACCTCTTCAATGCGCTGAATTTCCTCGACCACGACTGGGGTGTCCGACAGTTCGTCCCCCAGGCCCTCGCGGGCGGGGTGGAGTTGCTTGAGCTGGTTGGCTACGATCAGGCGCGAGGCCGAGGGATCTACAAGGTTTTGCCGGTGGATCGCAACGTGACCGACACGGAGGCGACCCGGTGGCGGCTGCAACTCGGGGCGAAGTACTCGTTCTGAAGCCGCCAGCCCGGTGTTGCGGTGACCGGCTACTTTCTCTCCTACCTTCCTCCACCCCACTCCTGAGCGATGGTTGAAGGCAGGGCCGTGGTCGCTTCAGTCAGCTAGCCCGCCGTAGTTTTGCCGTAGTCTCTCCGGGCAGGAGCGGGCAAACTACGACCGAGAAGCGGGTACCGACGCTATGAAGCCCGGCAACGACCTCGTCGTGCCGGGCGCCGTCTGTCCGCGGGGGATGTGAGTTAGGTGGCCTTCTCGGGGCTTATGTACTGCGGAGTTCCCATCGCCAAGCCAGTTTCCGTCAGCCGCTCGCCGGCAGCCACGTCCAAGGCGTGCGCGATCCCGAAATCCGCCGCGTCCAGTTGCACCTCCGCGCCCGAACTCACACTCGAGGCGGTAGCGATCGGCCAGGGCGTGCTGGAGGCGCTCGAGGAGGTCCACGTCCTGGCTCCCCGCGATGTGGGAAATTCCTACTTCGCCGGCGCTTCGGGGGTGGGTCGCGCCGCCCGGGGAGAGCTCAGGCTGTCGGGGAACCCGATTCGTCGGAGCACCCTCTGGAGCCGAGGATCCTGGCGCACCGACTCGTAGCGGGGGTCGACCGCGAAAAACACCAGTCCGCCATCGTGGGCGAGCACAGCGCGGCTCACCAGTGCGAAGGCGGAATCCGTGTCGCCCAGACCCAGCCGGACCGTGGCCATATCCAGCGGCGAGACGTAGCGTGTCTTCGATCGAATCTCGAGATCGTGTAGGAGGCGGAGCGCCTCTCGCCTTCGGCCGCTGGTGGCGTAGACGTGGCCGAGGGCGGCGACGTAGGCAGAGGTCGGCCCCCCATGCTGGATCGTCGCCTTCAGCTCCCGGATCGCCTCGTCCGATCTCCCGAGCTGCTCCTGTGCCATACCGATCCAGAACCGGGCCCGGGCATACGTGGAATCCAAGTCCAGGGCGACCTTAGCCTGGTCGATCGCCTCCTGGTACCGCCGGGCGTTGTAGTACGAACGCGCGGATGCGGCCTGGACCATGAGCGACAACGGATCCAGCTGCTGGGCCCGCTCGACCGAGGCGATCGCCTCTCCGCTCCGATTCATCGCCGTCAGGTACATGCCGCGCAGCCAGTGCGAGTAGGCGTCGGTGGAATCAAGCGCGACGGCGCGAGCATACGCACGATCCGCCTCGGCAAAATTCCACTCGCCGAACAACAGTTGATACGCCGAGGCACGGTGCGCCCTCGCTAGAGTGGAGTCCAGCGCCAGCGCCTTGCTCGCCGCCGCCCGGGCATGGGGGAAGGCAATTTCGGGAGCCAGTGCGCCGAAGTAGCCGAGACTGGCATAGCATTCCGCCAGGCCAGCATAAGCCGCGGCGAAGGTCGGATCGGCGTCGATGGCTTTCGCGTAGTGGCCGATGGCGGTCTGAAAGCTCGCTTCGGTCCCCTTGTCCTGAAAGTAGAACCCGCGCACATAGGCCTCGTACGCCGCCGGCGTGACCTGAGGCCGGCTCCCCGCGATCCTGGAGCGCTCGCGGAGGGTGAGTGACACCCGGATGCGCTCCGCCACCGCGCGGGCCACATCTGCCTGAAGCTGGAGAATGGTGGCGAGGTCTCCGTCGAAGCTCCGCGCCCAGATCGCCTGGCCAGTCTCGGTTGATCTGAGTCGAGCGGTGATGCGGACGACGCCCCCGGCTCGCTGCAGCGCGCCGGAAAGCACCGCCTGCATGTCCAGCCGCCTGGCGACCTCGATCGCGGCCGCGCCCCGGGCTTCGTCGAGTCCGATGACCCGAAGCGAGCCGATCTGGGCCAGCTCGGTCTCGACCTGGTCGGTAATCCCCCGGGCCAGGTAGACCTGGCCCGAATCGCCGGTGAGGTTCTCGAACGACTCTACGGCGAGGGACCGGATCGTGGACTCTCCGACCGAGGCCCCGGCTCCGGGCGCGGACAGACCCGCCCGGACCCCCGCGGCGATTCCCCCCGCGACAGCCACCACGGCCAACCCGGCCACGACCCGCCTCCGCCAGCTCGAAGGCTGCGCGGAGTCCGGGGGCTCCTGCAGCGCTGAGGCCAGCGCTCGCTGGAACTGATCGATCGAGACGAACCGGTCCGCCGGTACCTTGGCCAGCGCCTTGCTGATGACCCGGTCCAACGCTGTGGGAATGGTGGGCCGTACGGTTTGGAGACTTGGCACCGGCTCAATCGCGTGCCGCGCCATGACGGACTGCGCTGTCGGCCCGGTGAAGGGCGGCTGCCCGGCAAGCATCTCGAACAGCACGCAACCGAGCGCGTAGAGGTCGCTCCGGGCGTCCAGCATCTGGGAGCCGGAAGCCTGCTCCGGGCTCATATAGCTGGGGGTGCCTAGCGCCAGGCCGGTTTCGGTGAGACGCTCTGATCCCGCCTGGTCCAGCGCCCGCGCAATGCCGAAATCCGCCACTATGGCGTGCCCTGCCGAGAGCAGGATGTTCTCCGGCTTGATATCGCGGTGCAAAACCCCCGCGGCGTGAGCGTAGGCGAGGGCGTCGGCCACCTGTTTTGCGATCCCCACCGCCTCGGAGACATCGAGCTGGACCTCGCGTGCCAATCGAGCCCGGAGTGACTCGCCCTCGACCAGAGGCATCGCGTAGTACAACGTGCCGCCCGCTTCGCCGGAATCGTGGAGGCTCAGGATGTGGGGGTGTTGCAGGCGGCCGGCGATTCCGATCTCGCGGAGGAACCGATCGGCCCCAAGCGCGTTGCTGACCTCGGGCCGCAGCACCTTCAGCGCGACATGCCGGTCGTGCTTGAGATCCCGGGCGAGGTAGACCGTGGCCATGCCCCCGCGACCGAGCTCTCGCTCGATCTGGTAGCGATCGGCCAAGGCGGCCTGGAAACGCTCGAGCAGGTCCACGTCCGGGCTCCCTGCGGCTGGAGGCGCGACCCGAGTAACCCTGTGGGGACTGCTTCAATCTAGGATTGCGGGAGCGGGCGGGTAACTCCGTCCTCCGCCATGTCATGTGCCGGAACCCCGTCGATCCTGCTCCCGAGACTCATCGACAGTCCGCCCTCCGGCCACGCGGCATAGGCGAAGCCCAGCTTGGCATGATACACATCGGGGACGGAGACGGAACTCCCGAGGGAAGCTCGGGCCGAACAGCACCTCGGTCTTCTCCCGAAGACTCAGCATGTAGGATCCCCGCGAGTGCGGGAGCTTTTTCTTCTGGGCCCGAGCTTCGCTCGAGGCACTGAGGGCGACTGATGCGGCGCTTTGCCTATCGGTGCGGCGACTTGCCTCGTCGACATCCGAATGCCCCAAGCGATAAGCACGATCCCGACGAGGAGCGAGGCGGTCACCGGCTCGCCCAGGGTCAGCGTGGAAATCACCAGGCCGAGGGCGGGCGCCGACAGCAGTGCCATCGAGATCGTGCTTGCGCGGACTCTCCGACCCACCTCGACCACCGCCCAGTAGGCGAACGCCGTAGCGACCGGGCCCACGTACGCGAGCGAAGCGACGCCGGCCGTGCCGATCTCGGGCGTGGGCCCTTCGACCACCAGCGCCAGGGGGCAGAGCAACGTCGCCGCGACGAGCATCTGCCAGGGAGCAAGCGCGAGCGGCGTCGCCTGGAAGCGATGGGCGCGGACCGCGACGATGGAAACGGCCCAGGCAGCGGCCGCGCCCAGCAGCATGACATAGGCCACGGCCTGACCGCGCGCGTCCGAGCGGAGTGATGGCGCGGCGATCACGAGCACGCCTGTGAGCCCCAGACCGACGCCGAGCAGGGCACCAAGTGTGCCCGACGCTTGACAGCCGGCAGTCCCCTTCCTCTTATGTTCTCTTTGTAGACTCATCATCACCCACCACGCCACACGTCCGCCGCGGACACGCCTCGCCATGGACACTGCCACAATCCTTCATGCGGACCTGGACGCGTTCTACGCCTCGGTCGAACA
>DATAOI010000109.1 GCA_036265815.1 Gemmatimonadales bacterium | reverse complement strand
GCTTTGTGTGGTTTGCCCTACGCGATCCGCAGCAGCTGGCCTCGACGTTGCTGTGGTTCTCCAATGGGGGGCGGCATTTCCCGCCGTGGAACGGCCGCCATGTCAACGTGCTAGGCGTCGAGGACATCACCGGCTTCTTTCATGTAGGACTCGCGGCCTCGTGCCGGCCGAATCTGCTCAGCGAGCGCGGCATTCGCACGTGTCTCGCTCCGAATGCGGAGGGTCGGCGGTCCATTTCGTACATCCAGGGCGTGGCACGAGTGCCGCCCGGGTTCGACAGGGTGGCGATGATCGAGCCTCATCAGACTGGCGGGAGTATCGTTCTCCACGCCGAATCAAAGGTCGCGGTCGAGGTGCGCTGCCACGTCGATTTCCTTCGCAACGGCACGCTGCCGGGATTGAAGCTTCCTGTCGCAGTGCAACCGGTCTAAATGGACAGCTGGATCTCACGCCGGAGGCGGTCGCGGAGCGGATGGAAATCAGAACGTCCGATGGGAGAGGAGGCTCGACGGGAAGATGCGCAGATCGTTCAACCGGACGATGGCGACGTATCCGATCAACGCCAGGACGACGCCGAGCGCGAACAGAGCCAACGTCTCGAGCCCGGGGACAGCAACGGCGAGCGCGAGGGCACGGAGCGCTACCGCGGAGGCCGTGGCGCGGCGGATGGGCAGGGGACCTCCGGGGTGAGCGGGTGCGGGTCGGGGCCGGAGCGCGTAGTCCGTGGCGCGGTCGCGCCGTCGAATCCCGGTGTGTCACCGTCGGGCATGCCGACCAGGAGGGTGTCGCTCCCCGGATGACAGGCCGTGCCTTGCAGTTGCCGGCTGGCCGACGCTGCGGGGGCGTCGAGGCTACCGAGAATCAGGAAGCTCATGCCGAAGCCGGCGACACCGGCCGCGAGGACAAGAGAGGAGAGCAGCACCGCCGACGCTGGTGCCGAACGGCGGCGGGCGTTACGGGCTTTCACTCTGCGTGTACCTTTGGTGGTGGGCGCCGCTGACGACCGGAGAAGGTGATGCACTCTCTAAGAAGACGCTCCAACCGCTACCGACCCCTACTGAAGTCGCTTCAGCGCCGCTGATACACCAGTCGCCGACCTGGCGGACGTAGAACCGGTTGAAGCGCCGCCGCTCAGTGACGTTTCCGCAACGTGGCGTTCAGTTGTCCGGCCGGAGCAGCGCCTCGAACGGCGGGTAGCCCCGGAGAGGAGCGAGCAGCAGGTCCTGGTGGTAGGCAAAGGAAGGGCCCAGCTCAAGTAAGCCACGGGCGCTCGCGGCCTTGAGGAGTGCGACTGCCTGATCGCGCCGTCCCAGGCCGGCGGCGATGTGGGCCTGCGCCACGATGAGCGCCCCCCTTATCCAGGGATGCCTCAGGACACGTCGGCTCTGTTCGGCCAGAATGCTGTCGATCCGCTCGGCCCCAGTGGTATCTCCGACCAACACCGCGACCCGGCCCTCTGCATCCAGCATCAAGGTCGTGTCCACCTCGCTAATGGTGTGCACGGCGGATAGGGTTGACCAGGCCATCTTCCGGAGTGCCGCCAGTTCAGCTTCCTTCCGGCCGAGCAGCTGATTGGCCCAGGCGATGTACCCTGCCCGGCTCGAGTCGACGTCGGGCGTCAACTCGAGATGCGCCAGAATGCTCTCAGCGACAGCGATCCCGATGCTGCGATGGCCGTGGACCAGAAGCTCGGTCGCCATGGCGAGACTGGGCTGCGCGACCGAGTCGACGGACCGCAGCGTCATGCTCCGGAAAAGCTCGAAGACCTCCTGCTCCCTGCCGATGGCACCGAGCGCACGGCCGCGGACCAACTGCCACCGCGAATTGGTTGAATCGCGCCAGCGATCCGTGACGGCGAGCTCGGCTCGATGGTCCCCCAGGATGTGGTCGGCGGCCGTCACCAGCGACCAGTACTCGCTCCGCGCATCGCCGGGAAACCAGCCCAGGCAGTGCTGCGACTCGTCCTTGCAGTCGCGGTCGGGATCGAGCCGCTGGAGGAGCTCCCGCGCGGCTCTCGGTTGGTTGGAGTGGAGGAGTGCCCATGCGTATTGCCACCGAGCGGCCTTCGATTGGGGGTAGGCGTGGAACCGCCGCTCGAGGAGCCGGACCGCAGTCGGCTGGCCATCCCGACAGCGGAACCGCTCTATGTCAATGGTCATGCGGTTCCATGGGGTCAACTGGTCCCGCGGACGATCGAGAGCGGCGGCAAGAGAGTCTGTGACCCTGCAGTCGGCACCAGCCCATAGGGAGCCAAAGGCCAGTTGGACGACCGGTGCGATGAACGTCGAGTCGAGCGCGGCCGCCTGGCGGTAGTGCGCAGCCGCAGTTTTCCAATCCCTCCAGCTCTCACGGTTCAGCCCAGCCATGAACTCCCGGTACGCGGCGAGTTTCGGCGGGCTCATGTCGGGGTCCACAGGAGCGAAGGCCGGATTCACCAGGATGGCGAGACCGCCCACCACCAGATCACGCAGCGCCTTGAGAGCGTCGGGTGCCCTCTCGACGGGTGCGCCAACCGGCTCGAAGGACCGAAGAATTCGGCCGGTCGCAACGTCCGCGATGCCCGCCTGGAAGAGCACGCTGTCACCCGAGCGATAGTAGCTCCCTGAGATCACCATTCCGGCGCCGTTTCGTCGGGCCAGGCTCCGGGAGTCCACTGAGCGGCCGGAATCGCTACGCCCACCCGCGTACACCGCCTCCAGATCGGTCACGTCCACCAGCGGCGTCTGCACTAGGCCCCGGATGATCCAGTCCGCGGCCAAGGTGCCGAGGGGGTCGAGGTCCCGCCGGCCGGTGCGGTTCTCAAACACGGCCGCCGCCACCCGGTGCGGAGCGAGCTCCGGAGACCGGTCGCGCAGGATCGCTCCCGCTGCCAGGCCGACCCCGACGACGGCGGTCAGTACGGCCAACATTACGGGAACCCAGCCATGGCGCCGCGGTAGTTTGGGCTCGGGGTCCGGCCGTCGGTCCACAGCGTCCAAAGCAGCGACGTTGTTGCTCCGCGCTCCTCCCTGGCGCCTTCGGATGGCCTCGGCGAGCGCCACGGTTTCGGTCGAGGGCTCGAGCTCGAGGTCCACCGCCAGACGCCGGGCGAACTGCTCGTACTCGCGCACCGCCTGGGCCCGATCCCCCTTCCGGTCCAGGAGTGCCATCAACCGCCGGACTCCGCTTTCATCGTAGGGAGCAAGCGCCAACCCGCGTCGCGCCCAGCGCACGGCCACGGGTAGCCGGGCGCTGCCGTCATTGTCCCCGGCCAGCGACCAAGCGGCCTGGGTGGCCCGGTCACGAAACCGTGCCCGCGCCTCCTCCAGCCAACGCTCGAACTCAGGGGCATCGGAGAGGTGAAAGCCCGCGAGGAGATCGCCTTGGTAGAGGTCGGATGCCTCCTCCGGGCGTCCGGCAGCAGCGGCATCTTCAAACGCTGCCGCATCGCACCAGAACCGGTCGGGCGCGAGTCCCACCTCCTCGTCGCCCCGACTGAGGATCACCCCTTCACCCAAGGCGCGCCGCAGGGTGTACAGCCAATGCCTCAGCGCGGCCCGGGCGTGCTCCATGTCACGCTCCGGCCAGAAGAGCGCGAGGAGTGTATCCCGCCGGTGATAGCCTCGGGGCGAAGCGACTGCGAGGTAGGCAAGGAGTGCCAGCCCCTTGGGCTGGCGGAGAACACCTGACGGCTCTTCGCCGGCGGGACCGGTGAGTGCAACGCTGCCGAGCAGACGGAGCTGGATCATACTGGCACAGTCCAGAGCGGCTCCGCGTGAAGGCTCTCGGAGGCTTCCTGACCCGAGAAGCCTGAAGCGAGACGGAAGGGGAGCCGCAAGGGAGAGGGAGATCAGACCATCTCCCACCATCGTTCGAACGGTATGCACGACTTCCCGGCGGTGCAATGGAGCGCTCCGTACGCGCTGCGCCCGGAGAGGTTGGGGCGGCCGGAAATGTACGCCCTGGCTACGTGCGGGTTGCCTTGATCACAGAAACGTAAGGCTGCACCCGTTTCACCCAGGCATCGATGTCAGGCGGGAAGATGGATCCCGCCTTCTGGGTGACCGCAACCTGGAACCCGCTCTCGCGCAGCAGTCGGACCAGATTTTCCTCGTCGGGCAGGGCTTGGCCGCCGGTCCCATGAAACTCGAGACCGACCGCTCGGATCAAATGCAAATGCTGCTTGATCGAGTTCATCACTTCCATCTCCATGCCTTCGATGTCCAGCTTGAGATAGTCGATCGGTTCAGTGATGTACTCGGCCAGAGAGACTGTGTTCACCAGGATCGATTGTTCGGATCTCTGGGTGCCCCATTCCTGCCGCATCGAGTGGGCAGAGGCCATGGGAGTCGCCGCGCCGAACTCTCCAAAGAAGCGAGCCGTGCCCCTCTGAGACGAGACAGCCAGGTTCAGCAGCTCGACTCCCTGGAATCCATTGACTGCTACATTGGTCTGCAAAAGCCGATAGTTCTCGGGATCCGGCTCGAATGCGATGATCCGCGCCTTCGGGAAGCGCCGCGCGAAATATGCGACGGATAGGCCGATATGACTCCCACAGTCCAAGATGGTGGGATCGCTCCTGTCGCAGGCGAACCAGTATTCTCCCTCCGAGATCTCCCGGGAGAGGAGCTCGAATTCGGCCTCGTTCCGGTGGTGGAAGGTGAACCCGTCCCACTGGGCAGTGTGAGTCCGCACGGAGGATTCCTCATGCACAACCGCGATCGAACGACGATCACCGAGGAACGAAGGGCTCCTCGGTAATGTGACGACCCTGCTTAGAACGTGATCGACCGGAGCCATGCGGCGGCGGCGATATTGGCGAGATTCAAATCGGGCAGCTGTGCCCGCAAGTCGTCCATGTTCTTGATCTGTGCTGTCAACAAGAAGGACTGGGTGACCAGGACCCCGGGAAACACGACCTGCTTGCGGCCGAGTTGACCGGCCAACTGGAGGGCCAGCGTGCGAGTGACGGCGGCGCCGACCGCACTCGGGTCGGTGGTGGCGGTGGCTTTCCAGGGGCTGTCCTTCTTGGTCATCAGCTCGATGTCAGCGTTCGAGATGTCGATTCCGTAGGCGGCCACCTTGGAGCCCAGCTTGTTCCGTTCGATGGCGGTGACGGTTCCCTTCGTCAGCTCGTCATAGGGAGCGAAGATGGCCTTCACACCAGGATGGGTCGCGAGCGCTCGGGCCGCGAGCTCCGTATTGTCAGCCGCCACGGCGTTGCTGAACTTCCCTACGATAAACTTCTGGTCCCACTTGTGTTCGGCGACGAACTTCTTCCACACGACGTCCCGCCGCTCGAGCGGCGCGATGACGAACGGGTTCACATAGCCGACGGGAACGCCATCGCCGACGTCCTTGGCCATCTGAGTGAGCACGAGTGTGGCGAGATCGACATCGTTTTGCGCGGTCTCGACGGCCTTGGGGGCACAATCGGCGACCTTGACGTCGTAGACCACGACCGCGATGCCGGCGTCGGTGGCCTGGTTGATCAGCGGGCACATCGTGGCCGATCGACCATGGTCCACGACGATGCCGGCCACGCGAGACCCGATCGCGGTTTTCATGTCGGCGGCCTGTCTGGCATCGTCGGCCCGCGCGTCGTACAGCTGCATACTGAAGCCGACCGCGTCGGCCTGCTGCCGGGCGCCCTTGGTCCACAGCTCGAAATAGTCACCGGCCCCGCTGTACTGAACCAGGGCGATCTTCACCGGCCCTTTATCGAAGGGGGCCGGCTTCTCAGCCGCCGGCGCACCCGTACTGGGGCGAGCCGCACTCTGTTGATTGCTGTCGCGGTCCTGGGAGCAGGCGAGGAAGAGGAGTGCCATGCACAGTCCGAGGCCCCGAACGGTGTTGCTCGTCATATGGTCTCCTGTCCGGCATCTCCCGAATCGGCATACGGCACGATCTGGTGGTCACGCAGCGCGCTGCGGCGGGGCGGGAGGTGGTCCGGGTGGTCATGTCTCACAGCTTCAGCAGAGGAGAACGACAGGTTGCGACCTGAATGTAGAATGTGACGAGGTCTATGGCCACCTTGGTGCTTCTTCTTGTAAGATTCATCATGACCGCTCAGCACCTGGTACCGGCTCTGCCGGCCGCCCTTGCGTTGATACTGGCCTGCACGGGACGGGGCCATGGCTCAGACGGCTGGGAATTCAGAGTCGACACCGTGCCCTCTGAGAGCAAGGGCGGCACGCGCTCGGATACGTGGCTCAGGGCAGTGGGGAAAGAGGGTCCGCGAGGAGCGCCGC
>DATAOI010000108.1 GCA_036265815.1 Gemmatimonadales bacterium | reverse complement strand
CATCAAGCCCGAGAACGTGATGCTGCACGACGGCAGCGCGCTGGTGGCCGACTTCGGCATCGCGCTGGCGGTGTCGAGCGCGGGCGGCGGCTCCCGGATGACCGAGACCGGGATGTCCCTCGGCACACCGCACTACATGAGCCCCGAGCAGGCCATGGGCGAGCGGGCCATCACCGCCCGCTCGGACGTCTACGCCCTCGGGGCAATGACCTACGAGATGCTGATCGGCGATCCGCCCTTCACCGGCAGCACCGCCCAGGCGATCGTCGCCAAGGTCATGACCGATAAGCCGGCTCGGCTCCGGCGGCAGCGGGAGCGGGTTCCCGATGCGGTGGAAAACGCGGTCCTCACGGCGCTGGAGAAGCTGCCGGCGGATCGCTTCGCGACCGCGGCGGAATTCGCCGCGGCCCTGCGCGGGGACGGCTCCGCGGCCACGCGAATCAGCGCCTCGGCCGCGACTCGAGTCGCCCCGTCACGCGGCCGCCAAGTCACCCTGTACGTCGCGGCGCTGGGGCTCCTGGCGGCAGGGTTCCTGATCGGCGCCTGGGTGATGAGGCGCGACCGGGCGGCGCCCGTCTCCTTTCAGCAGAAGACCTTTCGCGACGAGGCGATCTTCAATGCCCGCTTCACGCCTGACGGGAAGACCATCGTATACAGCGCAGCATCGGAGGGCCCTGCCCCAGCGCTCTTCGTCATCCGCCCCGACTATCCGGAGCCGACGCCGCTCGGCCTGATCGACACCCACCTGCTTTCCATTTCGTCGAAGGCCGAGCTCGCCGTGCTGGTCCGCGCCGAATTCGTCCGCCACCGCCTGTTCCAGGGGACACTGGCGCGGGTTCCCCTCGGCGGAGGCGCCCCGCGCGAGGTGATCGACAGCGTGCGGGAGGCCGACTGGTCGCCTGACGGCACCGAGCTGGCCATCATCCACGACGTGAACGGACGGGACCGCCTCGAGTTCCCCGCGGGCAAGGTGCTCTACGAGGCGTCGGGCTACCTGAGCGATCCGCGGGTCTCGCCCGATGGGAAGCATGTCGCCTTCGCCGAGCACC
Organism: Gemmatimonadales bacterium; assembly: GCA_036265815.1. NCBI lineage: Bacteria > Pseudomonadati > Gemmatimonadota > Gemmatimonadia > Gemmatimonadales > Gemmatimonadales bacterium. The sequence goes on along the minus strand of DATAOI010000108.1, from coordinate 6,943 downwards.
CGTTCCGCTGGGATGACCGCGGCATGGTCAAGATCGTGGATCGCACGGGCAAGCAGACGGCTGTCACCCGGGACTTCGTGGCCATTGAAGGCCTGGCCTGGCGGCCTGGGGGCGATGAGGTCCTGTTCTCGGCGTATTCCAACAACTTGCTTTACGTGTACGCGGTCAGCCTCGGTGGACAGCTTCGGGTTGCCGTGTCGAGCTCGGGCAACCTCACCACCCAGGATGTCTCGTCCGGAGGACAACTGCTCGTGACTCGCGATGACGCGCCCTACCGGTTGATGCTCCGGGGGCCGGGAGCGAAGCGCGAGCTCGACGTCTCCTGGCTCGACGCCTCGCTCGCTCCGAAGCTCTCCCACGATGGATCGCTCCTCGCCTTTACTAATGGAGGAATCGACGGAGGACCCAACTACAGCGTCATGCTGCAGAAGACCAGTGGCGGCCAAGTGGCACGACTGGGCGAGGGAGAGGTTGCCGGCTTCTCGCCGGACGGCAAGTGGGTGCTGAGCTTCGTTCCCTCCACGCCGCCGCGGGTCGTCCTCTATCCCACCGGTCCAGGAGCGGAGCGGCGTATCGACGTGGGCCCCTATGAGTCGATCGGCTCGCTGGACTGGTTGCCGGATGGCAAATCCATTCTCGTCTGTGGCAACCGGGTGCAAGAAGCCTCCCGTTGCTCCATCACGTCGCTATCGGGGGGCGCGGCCCGGGCGGTGACGCCCTCGGGCACCGGCACCGGGTTCGTCTCGCCCGACGGAAAGGAGATCGTGGCGTTCGGACAGGCGCTTGGCTACCGCCGGTACCCGCTCGCCGGCGGCGACGGGGAGAAGATCCCAGGGCTTTCCTCCAACGATCAGGTCATCCGCTGGAGCACCGATGGGCGGGGGCTGTTCACCTACCGGGTGACTTCGCAGATCGCGGAGCGTCTCGAGGTCGCGACTGGCCGTCGGGAGACGTTCCTGACCTTTGGAACCAGTCAGAGTCGATTCACCCGGATCATCTTCGCCACGATGTCGGACGATCCCCGGGTCTACGCGTACGTCGCCGCGCCGTATCTCTCACAGTTGTTCACCGTGGAGGGCGCGCGATGAGCGATCCGGCCACACACCTCAACCAGTCTTGAGAGGAGATCTCGTGGCCACTGCATCTATCAGGGTGGGAGTAATTGCGGAACAGTCGGGGCCGCTCTCGTTCATGGGCCTGGCCAATGCAAACGTGGCCAGGATGGTGATCGATGACATCAACGCCAAGGGTGGGTTGCTGGGGCGCTCGCTGAATCTCTACCTCGAGGACGGCGCGACGACCGATAGCGTGGCGGAAGCCAAGGCCACCAAGCTCGTCCAGCACGATCAGGTCGATGTCATCTTCGGTGGCATCTACAGCTCCACGCGACAGGCCATCAAGGGCCCTGCGGTCGTGAAGGGCAAGAAGCTGTACATCTACCCGGAGCAATATGAGGGACAGGAATGCGACCCGCTCATCTTCTGTAGCGGCCCGGTGCCGGCGCAGCAAGTCGAGCCGCTCATTCCCTGGCTGATGCAGCAGACCGGCGCGAAGAGATTCTACTTGCCGTCGGCCGACTACATCTGGCCACACACGATGAACAAGCAGGTCCGTCAAGTCGTCACGGCCAACGGTGGCGAGATCGTCGGCGAGGAGTACTATCCCCTCGACCACACCGACTATCGGAAGACCATTGACAAGATCACAGCCAGTGGCGCCGAGGTGGTATTCAATACCACCGTCCCTCCGGGGCTCACCTCGTTCCTCGAGCAGTTGTACGACTCCGGCTTCACCGCACGAGGTGGACACCTGGTCTGCACCTACTTCGACGAGAACCTGGTGAATCTGGTGCCGGCGGCCCACATGGAGGGACTGTACAGCTGCCTCGACTACTACCACGACGTCGGCGATCCCTTCAGCAGGAAACTGCTCGATCAGTACAACACGCTGTATCCAGACCAGGCCAAGTTCACCGGCGGCAGCGCGTGTTCGGGCCTGTACCGAGGCCTCCGGCTCTGGGAGGCTGCGGTGAAAGAAGCGGGCTCGCTCAAGCAGGCGGACGTCGTCAAGGCCCTGGACCATGCCAGGATCGCCGAGGGACCGGGAGGTCCAGCCGCGATGGTGCCCGGGCAGCATCACGCTCGGATGAACATGTACATCGCGCAGGCACGGGCTGGTGATTTCAAGATCGTCAAGAGCCTCGGGGCGATCGACCCCAAGGAGTGCGCGCAGCGATGACCGACCCCGGCGGCCACCTTTCGACGGCTCTGTCCGACCGCTACCGCATCGAGCGCGAGCTCGGCGCGGGCGGGATGGCCACGGTCTACCTGGCGGAGGACCTCCGGCACGACCGCAAGGTGGCGATCAAGGTGCTCAAGCCGGAGCTCTCGGCGGTGATCGGCGCCGCGCGGTTTCTCCGCGAGATCAAGACCATCGCCACGCTGCAGCACCCTCACATTCTCGGTCTCATCGACAGCGGCGAGGTCAGCGGTACCGCCTACTACGTCATGCCGTTCGTCGAAGGGGAGAGCCTGCGCGAGCGGCTCAACCGCGAGCGGCAGCTGCCGATCAACGACGCGGTCCGCCTCGCCACCGAGGTGGCCGGCGCGCTGGACTACGCTCACCGCCACGGCGTGATCCACCGGGACATCAAGCCAGAGAACATCCTGCTCCACGACGGTTCGGCGCTCGTCGCCGACTTCGGGATCGCGCTGGCGGTCTCCAGCGCCGGTGGCTCCTCGCGGATGACCGAGACCGGCATGTCCCTCGGCACGCCGCACTACATGAGTCCCGAGCAGGCGATGGGTGAGCGCGAGATCACCGCGCGTAGTGATATCTACGCCCTGGGCTGTGTGCTCTACGAGATGCTGACCGGCGAGCCGCCGTTCGAGGGCGCCACCGCCCAGGCGATCGTGGCGCGGGTGCTGACCGAGTCGCCCCGCCCCCTGCGACCGCAACGGAAGAGCGTCCCGCCCCAGGTGGAGGCGGCGGTGCTCACCGCGCTGGAGAAGCTGCCGGCGGATCGCTTCGAGAGCGCCAAGGCATTCGCCGAGGCGCTGGGCGATCCGGCGTATGCCGGCACAACCAGCATGCAGACTCGCGTCATGTCGTCGAGCGCGGCCGCTCGCCCGGGCGGCCGCCTGCGGCAATGGCCCGTGGTGGCCGCGGCCATCGCCGTCGTGGCGGCCGTAGCGGGGCTCGCGGCGGGATGGGCCGTCTGGCACCAGCGCCCACCGGCGTCCCCGCCGACCGTGCTGCGCTACAGTGTGGCCCTGCCGGACAGCGCGGCTCCCATCGACGCCATCATGAATCAGTTGGGTTATGCCCCCGATGGCTCGGTGTTCGCCTACTCTTCACGGCTTGGGGTGATGCTGCGGTACGCGGAGCGCCTCGATCCAGTGCCGGTCACCGGTGGCCGTCGCGGCACCGCGCCCTTCTTCTCGCCGGACAGTCGCTGGCTCGGCTTCCAGACCGGCGGCAGCCTGGTGAAGGTGCCGCTCGCGGGCGGTGCGCCGATCACCATCTGTGACTCGTGCACCGGCTACAATTTCAGTTGGGGCAGCGACGACACGATCCGTTACCATACGGCCCCGGCCGACAATGGAAGCTCCCGAGTGTTGATGGCGATCTCGGCACGGGGAGGACGCCCGCACGAGTTCGCTCGGCCCGAGCGTACCTCGGGGGAGGTCTTCCGGTCACCCATGCTTCTGCCGGGCCGCCGCACGGTCCTGTTCTCGGTGTACCGGGACGCGGCCAGCCGGCTCGCGTCTATCGATCTGCGGACGGGCGCCATCACCCGGCTCGATCAGGCCGGTTTTGGGCCCCAGTGGGTGGAGAGCGGATTCCTGGTCCTGAGCAACGCGGACGGGACGCTGATCGCCCTGCCGCTCGACCCCGCGCGGGTCCGTCCCACCGGGCCGCCGGTGGCGATCGCCCGCGACGTCTCGCAGCCCGACGCCTACTCCCCACGAGCCGCCGTATCGGCCGAGGGATCGTTCGTCTATCCGCGGGCGGGTGGGGCGGTGCCGCGACGGCTGATGCTGGTGTCGCGCTCGGGGCAGGCCACCCCACTCATCCCTGACCCGAAGGCCTTCGCCAACCCGCGCTTCTCGCCCGATGGCCATCGGGTTGTATTCGATATCAGCGATGCGGCCACATCTAGCCGCGACGTATGGGTGCTCGATGTCGCCCAGCGGGTGTGGTCGCGGCTCACGACCAACGGCATCAGCGACCGCCCGATCTGGACCCGGGACGGGCAGCGCGTGGTGTACTCCAGCAACGACGATCTGTGGTGGATCGCGGCCGACGGGAGCGGGCGTCCCGACAGCCTTCTCGTGTCGGTCGGGAACCGCTTTGCGGGGAGCGTCACGCCGGACGGCCGTGCGCTCGTCTTTCAGGAAACCGGCGGGGGGTTGAACGGCATCCGCGCCATGGTTTTCGACTCGGCACCGGCGGCCCGCACCATCCTTCCCGCGGCCTTCGATGAATCCGCGCCCGCGCTCTCGCCCGATGGCCATTGGCTGGCGTACCAGTCCGACCAGACCGGACAGATGGAGGTGTACGTCCGGTCCTATCCCGAGCCCGGTGCCCGCGTCTCGGTCTCGCTGCAGGGTGGCAGCGAGCCCGTGTGGGCCCACAACGGCCGGGAGCTGTTCTATCGCTCGGGGGACAGTCTGCTGGTCGCGTCGGTGACGCTCTCACCGGCGTTCGCGGTCACCGCGCGCCGCCTGCTGTTCACGGGATCGTTCCTGAACGGCGGAACCTTCCGCGAGTACGACGTCGCGCCTGACGATCAGCACTTCGTCATGATCAGTGGGGGTGCGGCGCAGACGACGCTGATCGGCGTGCAGAACGTGTTTCAGCGCTTGCTGTACGACGGGCGGCAACAGCGGTGACCCGGTAAGCCACAGCGCGGTGGCTCCCAACCCTGATCTTAAGTTTCCCTCATAAACGCTTCATCCTCCCCTCACCCCGCCGCTGCTACGCTGTTCGGGTACACGGCGGGCTGCCCTCGGCGCTCCGCTCGACCCATACTCACCCCTCCAGGAGCTCCCTATGGGTACTGCAACCAGGCAGACCGCCTTCACCCTTCCCAAGTCGGCGGCCGGCTTCAAGCCCTCCATTCCAATCCGGGCCCGCTATGACAACTGGATTGCCGGGGAGTACGTGCCGCCGGCGCGGGGGCAGTACTTCGTGAACCCGACCCCGATCACCGGCCAGCCCCTGTGCGAGGTCGCTCGATCAACCCACGAAGACGTGGACAGAGCCCTCGACGCGGCGCATGCCGCCGCCATCAGCTGGAACGGCAGCTCACCGGCGTACCGCGCCAACATCCTCAACCGCATCGCCGACCGCATCGAGGCCAATCTCGACACCCTCGCCTTCATCGAGACGCTCGACAACGGCAAGCCGATCCGCGAGACCACCCACGCGGACTTGCCGTTGGCGGTGGACCACTTCCGTTACTTCGCCGGCTGCATCCGGGCGCAGGAGGGCGGGCTCTCGCAGCTCGACGATGACACGGTGGCCTATCACTTCCACGAGCCGCTAGGCGTGGTGGCGCAGATCATCCCCTGGAACTTCCCGCTGCTGATGGCCACCTGGAAGCTGGCGCCCGCGCTCGCGGCCGGGAACTGCGTCGTGCTCAAGCCCGCCGAGCAGACGCCGCTGTCCATCATGGCGCTGATGGAGCTGATCGCCGACATCCTGCCGAGCGGCGTGGTGAACGTGATCCAGGGCTTCGGGGTCGAGGCCGGCAAGCCGCTGGCCAGCAGCCCGCGGGTAGCCAAAGTCGCCTTCACCGGGGAGACCACCACCGGCCGGCTGATCATGCAGTACGCCTCGGAGAACCTCATTCCGGTGACGCTGGAGCTGGGCGGCAAGTCACCCAACATCTTCTTCGCCGACGTGATGGATGCTGACGACGAGTTCTTCGACAAAGCGCTCGAGGGGTTCGCGATGTTCGCCTTCAACCAGGGCGAGGTGTGTACCTGCCCCTCGCGGGCACTGGTGCAGGAGTCGATCTACGACCGGTTCATGGAGCGGGCGGTGGCGCGGGTGCAGGAGATCGCCGAGGGGAACCCGCTGGATCCGACCACCATGATCGGGGCCCAGGCCTCCAACGATCAGCTGGAGAAGATCCTGAGCTACATCGAGATCGGAAAGAGGGAGGGGGCCAAGCTCCTGACCGGCGGCGCGCGCCGAATTCACACCGGCGAGCTCGAGAGCGGCTTCTATGTCAAGCCGACGGTCTTCGCGGGTCACAATCGGATGCGGATCTTTCAGGAGGAGATCTTCGGTCCGGTGCTGGCGGTCACCAGGTTCAAGGACATGGACGACGCCCTGTCGATCGCCAACGATTCGCTGTACGGCCTGGGCGCCGGCGTCTGGAGCCGGAACATCAACACCTGCTATCGCATGGGACGCGGGATCAAGGCCGGCCGGGTCTGGACCAACTGCTATCATGCCTACCCGGCCCATGCGGCGTTCGGCGGCTACAAGCAGTCCGGCATCGGGCGGGAGATCGGCGAGTACGGCATCGCCGACGTGCTCGAGGTCAAGTCGGTGCAACGATGACGACCGGACCCGAGGCAGCGGCGGCGGCCGGCGACTACCCGCACCCCGTACGCGCGGCTGTGCTGCGGGTCGTGGGCGAACCGATGGTCGTGGAGACGATCCATCTCAAGACCGTGGGTCCCGATGAGGTCCGGGTACGGATCGACCAGGCCGGCGTGTGTCATTCCGACCTGTCGCTGGCCCGCGGTGTGCTCCAGCAGCCCGTACCGGCGGTGTTGGGGCACGAGGCCTGCGGCACGATCGTCGAGCTCGGAGAGTCGGTCGTCGATCTCGACGTGGGACAGCGTGTCGTCCTGCTGTGGATCACCCCGTGCCGGGACTGCTTCCATTGCGCACACGGAGAGTCGCACCTGTGCAGCAACGGATC
>DATAOI010000107.1 GCA_036265815.1 Gemmatimonadales bacterium | reverse complement strand
CTCGCCCGCCGCCTGCTCCGGGCTCATGTACACCGGGGTGCCGAGCGCAAGGCCGGTCTCGGTCAGCCTGCTGCTGACCGTGGCATCGACCGCTCGAGCAATGCCGAAGTCGGCCACGATGGCGTGCCCGTCCGAGAGCAGGATATTCTCGGGCTTGATGTCTCGATGGACAACCCCCTGCCCATGAGCGCAGGTGAGCGCCTGAGCCACTTCGCCACCGATCCGTACCGCTTCATCCACCGGCAGCTGCTTCTCGCGTCCCAACCGATCGCGCAGCGACTCGCCCGCGATGAACGGCATGGCGTACCACAGGCACCGGCCGCTCTCGTCGCCCGGTGATGCCTCGGCACCGCTGTCGAATACCGGCAGGATGAGCGGATGCTGCAGCCGGGCGGCAATCTCGATCTCCCGGAGGAACCGCTCGGGTCCGAGCACGTGGGCCAGCTCGGCCCGAAGGACCTTGATGGCCACCAGACGGTCGTGCTTGAGGTCACGGGCGAGATACACAGTCGCCATCCCGCCATGACCCACTTCCCGCTCGATGTGGTATCGGTCGGCAAGAGCGGTGATAAGGCGGCTCGGCGGATCCGGCACCCGGAGCGCTTTCTCTGAGGCGTACGATAGGGGCTGTTCAGGAAGATATCCGGATGCAGACCGCCTGCCAGCGGCCCGCGGGGCATCGGCCACGACAGTCGTCCGAGCTGCCTGGTTGTTCCGTCGTCCTCTTCGCTTAGGTTAGCTGTACCTCCCTACACCATGACGCGGCCGAACGTGCCGCGGCTGTCGTCCCGATGCAGGAGTCGAGCGGTGGACCTGCTCGCGCGGTTGCAGGCAGCGTTGGTCGCCCACTACCGGATCGAGCGCGAGCTTGGCCGGGGCGGGATGGCGACGGTGTACCTGGCGGAGGACCTCAAGCACCGCCGGCGAGTGGCGCTGAAGGTACTGCGGCCCGAGATCGGGGCCGCCCTTGGCATGGATCGGTTTCTCCGTGAGATCACGACCTGCGCTGCCCTCCAGCATCCCCACATCCTCGGCCTGATCGATTCGGGGGAGATCCCACCGACACACGACGGCGGCCCGGCCCTGCTGTACTACGCCATGCCGTATATCGAGGGAGAGTCCCTCCGCGGTCGGCTGGACCGCGAGCGGCAGCTCCCCTTGCACGAGGCGATCACCATCGCACGTGAGGTGGCCGACGCGCTGGGCTATGCCCACGCCCATGACGTCGTGCACCGGGATATCAAGCCGGAGAACATCATGCTTTCCGGCGGGCATGCGATGGTGGCGGATTTCGGCATCGCGAAGGCGCTGACCACCGCGGGCGGTGAGAAGTTGACGGAGACCGGCCTCGCGCTGGGGACACCCTGCTACATGAGCCCGGAGCAGGCGACCGGAGACACCCTGGACGGCCGAGCCGATGAGTATGCGCTGGGCTGCGTAGTCTACGAGATGCTCGCGGGAGCGCCCCCCTTCCACGGCTCGTCCGGGCAGTCGATCATGGCCCGCCATGCGGTGGATCCCGTGCCGAGCCTTCGGACAGTGCGGGAGATGATCCCGGCGGGGGTGGAACGGGCCATCACCCGTGCCCTTGCCAAGTCGCCGGCCGACCGATTTGCCACCACGGCCGAGTTTGCGCTGGCCCTGACCCAAGGAGCCACGGGTCCGGTGACGGTGGTAACGCAAGCGGCTGCAGCCGCGTCGGGTGAGCGTCGCCGCCGAGGGTGGGGACGTGTCGGGTGGGTACTGGCCGCCGGGCTCGTCGCGATCGGGCTGATGACGGGCGTCAGAGCGTTCACTCGGAACAGGGGCGGGATGGCCTCGCCTGCCGGGCGGTCGATCCGATTCTTGGCCGTGACACCGCTCGAAAACCTCACGGGCGACCCGGCCCAGACCTACCTCGCTCAGGGGGTTACCGACCAGCTCATTGCCAACCTGGCGCAGATCGCCTCGCTCACGGTGATCAAGCTGCCCCCGCGGCGCGGTGACCGCGCGCCTGCCGACATTGCCCGGGAGCGCGGCGTTGACATCGACGCGGTGCTTGCCGGCTCGTTCCAGCGGTCGGCAGGCGAGGTGCGGATCACGGCCCAGATCACGCTGCCTACGACCGAGCGGGCCATCTGGGCCAGGAGCTACACGGGTCAACTGCGGAACATCCTCGATCTGCAGGATTCAGTCGTGCGCGCGGTGGCGGATACTATTCGGGCCTCGCTCACCCCCCACGACAGCACCCGTCTGAACGCGGCGAAGAAGCCGATCGATCCCGCGGCCTATGAAGCCTATCTCCGAGGGGCTTCCTCGTACGGCCGAAACACCGGCGCGGACTTTCGAAAGGCGATCGGCTTCTTCCGAGAAGCGATCCGGCTCGAGCCTACCTATGCGCTCGCCTATACCGGCCTGGCCTCATGCTACATCGACCTCGGCTACTTTGCCCTCGAGAGTCCGGAAGAGACCTTTCCCAAGGCGCGCTCGGCGGCCGAAAAGGCTCTTGAGCTCGATCCTGCGCTCGGGCAGGCCTATGCGAACATCGGGAGAATCGACCACCTCTACGCCTGGGACTTCGCCGCGGCGGATCGGAACTTCCGCCGCGCCGTCGAGCTCACCCCCCAAACCGCCGTTGTCCACCTCAATTACTTGGGCTACCTGGCGCCAATGAAGCGCAGCGAGGAAGCCATCGCCGAGGGCAAGCGATCGATCGAGCTCGATCCGCTCTTCACCCTCTACCGGGCCGCCGCCGCGCGACCTTACTACAATGCCCGCCGATACCCGGAAGCGATCGCGCAGGCGAAGCAGGCGCTCGCGGATGATTCGACCTTCAGCCGTGCCCATTTCTGGCTGGGCCTGGCGTATGAACAAATCTCCAGACTGCCCGACGCGATTCGGGAGCTTGAAGCAACCGTCAAGTACGCGGGGACGGATTCGGTGCCGGTCTATCTGGCCGCGCTGGGGCATGCCTATGCCATTGCAGGCAAGCCGGACAAGGCGCGGCGACTCCTGACCGCTCTCGAGGCGCGTCCGTACATCTCCCCCGTCGACGTCGCGACCATTCACGTCGGCCTTGGGGAGCGGGATCAGGCTTTTGAGTGGTTGGAGCGCGCCCTCAAGGAGCGCGCGTACGGGCTGGTATTCCTGCCGACCGACCCGCGCTTCGACCCGGTGCGCGGCGATCCCCGGTTTGCGGCCGTGATGCGTCGGGTGGGTTTGCCGAAGTGAGCCGGTGGCGCCGCTGGCGCACCGTCAGGCGCGCGACACTCCTACCGCCGAGCGGGGGGCGTCGAGCGCATTCGCCACATCGGAGAAATCGGGCTTGGGCACCTCGGTCGTTCACCTGGCCGGCGCCCCCACCCGTTCAACCACGGATCGGAATCGCGGGTCCTCGCGGAGTTCCCGGAACAAAGGATCGAGCCGCAAGAAGACCATCTGGCTCGAGCGTTCGGCGCACGCCTCCTCCAATGAGGCGAGAGCGCTCTCGCGGTCGTCGAGGCCGGCGTAGATCCACGCGAACTCGTATGGGGAGACGTATCGCTCGGCCGCGGCCTGCTGCAGGTCGGCCAGGATGGCGAGGGCGGCAGCCCGATCCCCACCACGACCGAGGGCATGGGCCAGCTGCGCGGCCATCATCGTCCTCGAGTGGGAGAGGGATTGTGCCTTCCGCAGTGCCGCGATCGCTTCCTCGTGCTTCCCCAGCTGCAGGCTGGCGAGTCCCACGTTGCTGTATCCGGCGCCGAAGCTCGGTTCCAGATCCAACGTGCGCCTTGCCTCTGCGATCGCATCCTCATAACGGCCCGCGTAGTAGGAGATCAGCGCGCGAGTGACGACGATGATCAGCGACAGTGGATCGAGCTCCGCGGCCAGGCGGATTTGCCCGATGGCCTCCTCGCTCCGCCCTGAGGTGATCAGGTTCTGCGCGTACCACTGCCGGGCCGTGGGATACTTCGGATTCAGCGCGATGGCGTGCTTGTAGTCCGCCTCGGCGCCCGCCCAGTCCCAGTCATAGTACTGCTTGGAAAAGGCCTGCGATGCATGCCCCTCCGCGAGCTCGGGGGCGAGGGTCACGGCCTGAGCCGACGCCTTGCGTGCGGCGGGAAAGGCCACACCCGGCGGCACGTCGGCCCACCAGCCGAGCATGTTATAGGCGTCGGCCTCCCCGGCGTAGGGCAGAGCGTACCCCGGATCTCGCTCCTGCGCTTCGTGGAATAGGGCGATGCTCTTGCGCAGCCCTTCCGGAGTCCGCTGGTTCCAGAAATAACGGCCCTTGAGGTAGGCGGTGTATGACTCCAGATCGTCGGTCTGGCGCCGGACCAGTGGGGCGTCCTGAGCCCCCAGCAGCTTGACCTTGAGCATGTCCACGATGGAGCGGGAGATGTCGTCCTGGATGGCGAACACGTCGGCCATTTCCCGATCGTACCGCTCGGACCAGATCGGGTGCCCACTAGCCACGCTCACCAGCTCGGCCGTGATCCGGATGCGGTTGCCGGAGCGGCGGACGCTTCCCTCGAGGACCGTCGCCACCCTCAGCCGCCGGCCGATCTCACCGACGTCCTGTTGCTTGCCCTTGAAGCTGAAGGCTGAGCTCCGCGCGGTCACCCGTAGTCCCTCGAGCTTGGTCAGGGCATTGATGATCTCCTCGGCCATTCCATCCGCGAAATATTCGTTCTCCGGGTCGGCGCTCATGTTGAGAAAAGGGAGCACGGCGATCGAGTGCTTGCCCGCCACGGGAGTCGTGACCGCCGTCGCCTGGGACGATGGGCCGATCCCTCTCGGGTCACTCAGCGCCCGCGCGAACTCTCCCGCGGTGGCGAACCGGTCGTCCGGGGCCTTCGCCATGGCTCGCAGAACAACCGCCTCGAGCACCTCCGACAGGTCACCGCGCGCATCGTGCAGCGACGCCGGCGTCTCGGTGACCTGCTTCGAGAGGATGGCCAATGCACTGGCCCCCTCGAAGGGCTTGCGGCCCGCCAGCATCTCGTACAGAACACAGCCCAGGCTGTACACATCACTGCGTCCATCGATGACGTCTCCGGAGGCCTGTTCGGGACTCATGTAGGAGGGAGTGCCTACCAGCAGCCCGGTCTGTGTGAGAGTTTCATCATTCCTGGCCAGGGCCTTGGCGATCCCGAAGTCGGTCACCATGGCTTCGCCCTGGTGGATCATGATGTTATCCGGCTTGATATCGCGGTGCACGACCCCTTGCTGGTGGGCGTAATCCAGGGCAGCGGCAACTGAGCGACAGATCGAGACCGCCTCCTCCACGCTCAACCGGCGTTCATGCCCCAGACGGGTACGCAGCGACTCTCCGTCGACATAAGGCATCACGTAAAAGAGAAGTCCCCCCGCTTCACCCGAGTCGAACAATGCAAGGATGTGAGGGTGGCTCAGGCGGGCGGCGAGTTTGATTTCCCGCACAAATCGGTCAGGTCCCAGCCCGGTCGTGAGCTCGGCATGGAGAACCTTCAGCGCCACCTGGCGGTCGTGCTTCAGGTCGGCCGCCAGGTAGACGGTGGCCATCCCGCCGCGACCTAGCTCCCGCTCGATGGTGTAGCGGCCCGCGAGGGCGTCGGTCAGGTGGATGGACTGATCGGACACGGCTGGGTTCCGATTGAAAACGGAGTCCACAAAGATGCGGGGGCAGCCCGGCATCCACCAGATGTGGCAGCCAGCGACGCTGGCGGACGCCGATGTAGGGCGATAACGTAGGAGCCCCCCCCAGGACTTCGGGCTGTGGCCGACCCGCTCGCGCTTCTCCAGGCTACGTTCGCGGACCGCTACGCGATCGAGCGTGAGCTCGGCCGGGGCGGCATGGCCACCGTGTATCTCGCCCGCGACCTCAAGCACGAGCGACCGGTCGCGCTGAAGGTCCTCCACGCCGAGCTGGCCGCCACGGTCGGGCCGTCCCGGTTTCTGCAGGAAATCCGGGTCACCTCGCGCCTGCAGCACCCCCACATCCTGCCGGTCTTTGACTCGGGTGAGAGCTTTGGCCGGCTCTGGTACACCCTTCGTCGAGGGCGAGTCCTTGCGCCAGCGGCTCGTGCGGGAGAAGCAGCTGCCGGTGGAGGAGGCGCTCCACATCACCAAGGATGTGGTCGAGGCGCTGGCCCATGCCCACACGCACGGGGTCGTTCATCGGGACATCAAACCCGAGAACATTCTCCTCAAGGGAGGCCGGGCCATCGTCGCGATTTCGGGATCGCGCGAGCGGTGGACGCAGCCGGCGCGGAGCGGCTCACCGAGACGGGGCTCGCGCTCGGCACGCCGGCCTACATAAGCCCCCGAGCAGTCGACGGGACAGCGGGACGTGGACGGGCGAAGTGACATGTACAGCCTGGCCTGCGTGCTCTACGAGATGCTGGCTGG
>DATAOI010000106.1 GCA_036265815.1 Gemmatimonadales bacterium | reverse complement strand
CCAGCGCTCGCCGTAGCGCTTGGCCTGGGTGCTCTCCAGCGATCGGCGAAACCCGATCCCGGCGTCGCTCACCGCGATCACCGCCACCCGGCGCCCCAGCCGGCGGCGGAACGTATAGGCCTGCACCGCGACCCATCCGCTAGTGCCGGCGTGCTCCACAATATTCTGGCATGCCTCCGAAAGCGCCATACTGAATCGCAGCGTCGCTTTCATCTCCAGGCCCAGCTCGCCGTGCAGGATGCGCGACGCGCTCTCGGATATTTTGTCCACCACCGCGTGGACGTCCTCGGTGCCGCGCACCGGCGTGACGTCGAGCAGCACGTCGGACGGACCCGTCGCGGTTGCCTTGGGCACTTTCCCGTGCAGCTCGAAGAGCTCCGCGGCGTAGTGGAAGAAGCCGGTCCGGGCCCAGTAGCGTTTGACCTCGTCGCTGGTGGGCACGGTGAAGAGCGGCCTCTCCCGTTTGGCCTCGGCCAGCGCCTGTCCCGCCGTGAGCATCGTGACCAGCCCGAACGGCGAGGCCCACTGAGCGCCGCGGGCATCGACCAGGATCTTCTCCTCCGGCGGCCAGGCCCCGAACCCGCCGGCGAACTGCTCGAAGGAACGGTCGTCGAACGTGGCGGGGACCTCGATGACTCGGGTCACAGGGTCAGGAGCTCGCCGCGGAGATGACGGGCCAGTCCGCCGGCCCCGCGAAAGGCGGCGTTGCGTCCGGCCATGAGCGAGGCATGGCGAAGCGCGCTCTCGACCGGATCCCCCGCCAGGAGCCGGGCGCAGGCCGCCGCGCCGAACACGTCGCCGCAGCCAGTCGGGTCGACGGCATCGAGCACAGGCGCAGGGATGAGTGCCGTCCGCGCCGCCAGACCGCTGATTCCGAGAGGGGAATCCGAAGCCGCTACGCTCCCGGCCGGCCCGGCCTTCCATCCGTCGAACCCCGGCCCGGCCACGTACGCTGCTCCTTTCGGTCCAAGCGTCACGACCAGCAGCGACGTGCCGGCACTGAGCGCCTGGGCGCTGAGCGACAACGGGTCCGGCGACAGCTGACGCATTTCGTCCTCGTTCAGCTGGACGACGTCGAAGCATTCGAACCAGGCCGTCGGATCGGCCAGCGGCCGGAGCACCCGCATCCCATCGTGCTGCATGCCGAGAAAGAGGCTGTGCAGGTCGGCGTAGATCGGCCCACCGAATCCCTGGCGCAGCGCCTGGGCGGTACCCAGACAGAGCTCGAATCCGGAGATGAAGTTGAGATAGACTGCGTCGAGATCCCGGACCATCGGGCCCAGCTCGGCCCAGGTCCAGGCGGGCACGCCGCCGGACATCCGCTCGCAGCGCCGCTCGCTCGACTGGTAATGCAAGACCACCCGGTTGTTGGGAGTGGGGACCTCCACGCACCGTCCGCCGGGCGTGAGCCGGGCCAGACCCCGGAGGAGATCCTGCGCCTCCTGGGCGAGGTCCCGGCCCACCTTGATCAGTGGAACAATCTCCCAGTCGGGCGGCAGGCTGGCATCGAGGCCGCCGAGCGCGTAGGCGATGCCGCCCCACTCCTCGACCGGCGGAGCCAGCGGGTCCCGGCCATAGATGAGGTCCCAGACCAGGGACCCGACCACGCCGACCTTAGGCACCCGCGGCCGTCTGGTCGAGGAACACGCGCGCCGCGCCGTACACGCCGGCCGTCCCCGCCAGCTCGCCCGGCACGATCCGGCACGCGGTGACCGCCGGCTTGAACGCCCGCCGCGCCACCTCGCGGCGCATGGGGACGAACAGGTGATCGCCCGCCAGCGTAACGCCGCCGCAGACCACCACCACCTCGGGATTGAAGATGTTCAGCAGGTTCCCGATGCCGACACCGAGAAACTTGGCGGTGTCGTTCACCACCTCGAGGGCGAGCTCGTCCCCGTCCTTCGCGGCCTGATAGACGGTCTGCGCCGTGAGCTGCCGCAGGTCGCCGGCTACATACGCGGGCAGCCGGCTTTCGGCGCCCGCCTCCAGGGCTTCGATGGCGCGAACGGCGATGTTGGGACCCGACGCGTAGGCCTCGAGACAGCCGTAATTGCCGCACTTGCAGCGGCGCCCCTCGGTGTCGATCGTGGTGTGGCCGATCTCCCCGGCCACGTCGGAGGCTCCGTGATACAGCCGGCCGTCCAGAATGAGCCCGCCTCCGATGCCGGTGCCGATGGTGATCCCGATCGCGTGCCGCGACCCGCGTGCCGCGCCCACCCACCATTCGCCTAGCACGGCGCAGTTGGCGTCGTTGTCGAGCGCGGTCCGGAGTCCCAGGCGATCGTGAATGATCTGCCGCAGCGGCATGTTGACCCAGCCCAGGTTGGGCGTGAGCAGCACCACTCCGCTGCGGGTGTCCAACGGGCCCGGCGCGCCAACGCCCACGCCGAGGATTTCGGCGCCGGGCACCTCGCTCCGGGTCCGCTCGACGGCGCGGGCGGCGAGGGCCACCAGGCGGTCGAGCACATCGCTGGCCCCCGCTTCGGCATGGGTCGGCTCGCTGTCCAACGCCTGGAGCGCACGGCCATCCTCGGCCACACTCCCGACCACGAGGTTGGTGCCGCCGATGTCAATGCCCAGAACGAATCGCACCCCGCACCTCCCCGGCAGTCACGGCGGCGATCGCCGCCCGGACCCGCTCGACCGAGAGTTCCCGCATGCAGCGGTGATGGCCCAGGGGACAGACCCGGGGACCGTGGGACGAGCAGGGCCGGCAGGAGAGCCGGTCGTGCTCCACCACTAGGTCCCTCGGCCCGCGCGGGCCGAAGCCGAACGCCGGCACCGTCGGTCCGAACAGGGCCACGATTGGGGTTCCCACCGCCGTCGCGAGGTGGAGCGGGGCCGAGTCGTTGGTGACCAGCACGCCGGCCTGCTCCAGTAGCGCCGCCGCCGCCCGGAGACTCATCACGCCCGCCGCGCTGTGGGCTCGGCCCGGTGCGGCCGCCAGGATCTCGGCGGCGAGCCCCGCGTCATCGGCGCTCCCGAGCACGACGATGGGCCGATCGACCGCCGCGGCGAGCTCCGCGAAGTAGGGCCAGCGCTTGGTGCCCCAGATCGATCCCGGGGCGAGCGCGAGGAAACCGGGGCCGAGCCCCCGCTCACCCAACCAGGCCCCCACCGCCGCCCGCTCTTCAAACGTGAGCGCGATACTCACCGCCGGCGGAGCACCCACCACCGGGCCTGCCAGGTGCACCAGCCGCTCGACCTGGTGGCCGCGCTCCATGGCCGGTACCCGCGTGGTATAAGTAACCGCGGCCGGGCTGTCCGCGAAGCCCGTGCGCTCGGAGGCTCCGCTGAGTAATGCCAGCCCGGCCGAACGCCATGAGCCATGCGGGAGGTAGACCCTGGCGTAGCGTCGCGCGCTTAGCCGGCGACCCAGGCGCCACAGTCCGGCGGCGCCGCGGTCCGCGCCCCGCTTGTCGTAGGGAATGACCTCCGCCACGGCGGGATGAGTTTCCAGAAGGGGCGCCGCGGCCGGCGTCGTCACCACGTCCAGCGAACCGTGCCGCTCGCCCAGGACCGAGAGCAGTGGGGTCGTGAGCACCACATCCCCCAGAAACGCCGTCTGGATGACCAGCGTCTCCGCCCTCATTCGACCTGCAGCACCGCCAGGAAGGCCTCCTGCGGGATCTCCACCGCGCCGATCTGCTTCATCCGCTTCTTCCCCTCTTTCTGCTTCTCGAGGAGCTTGCGCTTGCGGGTGATGTCGCCGCCGTAGCACTTGGCAAGGACGTCCTTGCGGAAGGCCGAGATGGTCTCGCGGGCGATCACCTTGTTGCCGATGGCCGCCTGGATGGCGACCTGGTACAGCTGGCGCGGAATCAGCTCCTTGAGCTTTTCCGCCACCTTGCGGCCGTACTCCTGCGCCTTGTCGCGGTGGATGACCACGCTGAACGCATCGATCGGATCGCCGTTGATCAGCATGTCCAGCTTCACCAGGTCCGAGTCGCGGTATCCCGCCATCTCGTAATCCAGCGATGCGTAGCCCCGGGACAGCGACTTGAGCTTGTCGTAGAAGTCGAGCACGATCTCGCCCAGCGGAAACTCGAACTGAAACTCCACCCGCGCGGTATCGATGTAGTGCATCCCCAGGTACACCCCGCGCCGCTCCTGGCCCAGCTTCATGATGCCGCCGATGTACTCGGCCGGCGCCATGATCCGCGCCTTCACGTAGGGCTCGTCGATCCGGTCGATCGAGGCCGGGTCGGGCAGCTTGCTCGGATTCTCCAGCAGCACCATCTCGCCGTCGGTGGTGTAGACGTGGTACTCCACCGTGGGCACCGTGGTGATCAGGCTGAGGTCGAACTCCCGCTCCAGCCGCTCCTGCACGATCTCCATGTGCAGCAGGCCGAGGAAACCGCAGCGGAAGCCGAAGCCCAGCGCGGTGGACGATTCCGGTTCGTGCTGCAGGCTGGCGTCGTTGAGCGAGAGCTTCTCCAGCGCGTCCCGCAGGCCCTCGTACTGCTCCGAGTCGGTGGGGTAGATCCCGGCGAAGACCATCGACTTCACGTCCCGGTAGCCGGGCAGGAGCTCGGCGGCGCGGTCATGGGCGTCCAGGATGGTGTCGCCCACGCGGGCGTCGCGCACGTTCCGGAGGCTCGCGACCAGGTAGCCCACCTCGCCCGCCTCCAGCTCGTGCGCCGGGTGCTGGCCCAGCTGCAGATACCCCACCTCGTCCACGTGGTACACGTCGTCCGGGTGCGCGCCGAAGGCGATCTCCATCCCCTCGCGCACCGTGCCGTCCACCACCCGAATGCTGGGGATAGCGCCGCGGTACCGGTCGTAGTACGAGTCGAAGATGAGCGCTCGGAGCGGGGCGTCTTCCTTGCCCCGCGGTGCTGGGACCCGGGCCACGATCGCCTCGAGCAGCTCCGGCACACCGGTGCCCTCCTTGGCGGAGACGGCCAGGATCTCCTCCCGCCGCGCGCCGATGAGATCGATGATCTCCTGGGCCCGCCGCTCCGGCTCGGCGCCGGGGAGATCGATCTTGTTGAGCACCGGGAGAATCTCCAGCCCCGCGTCCATCGCCAGAAAGAGATTGCTCAGGGTCTGCGCCTGCACGCCCTGGGACGCGTCCACCACCAGGATGGCGCCTTCGCAGGCCGCCAGCGAGCGGGACACCTCGTAGGTGAAGTCCACGTGACCGGGAGTGTCGATCAGGTTGAGCTCGTACTCGACGCCGTCCTTCCCCCGGTAGCGCATCCGCACCGCGTTGAGCTTGATGGTGATCCCCCGCTCCCGCTCCAGGTCCATCGTATCGAGGAGCTGGTCGCGCATCTGGCGCTTCTCCACCGCGCCGGTCGCCTCGATGAGGCGGTCGGCCAGCGTCGATTTACCATGATCGATGTGCGCGACGATGCAGAAGTTGCGGATGCGGGCTTGAGACATGGCGGGAATATAAGGGCGGAGAGGACGGAGAGGACGGGCAGGACGAGGCGGTGGGGTGTTACTCTTCGGGCGTGACCACACCGCGTGTGCCGCCCGCCCCGCCCGCACCGTCCTCTCCACCCCCTGTGTCTTCCTTCTCCACGCACGATGCCGGCATGCTGCTGGTCTGTCTGATCTGGGGCATCAACTTCGGGGTCATGAAGCTCGCCATCGGACAGATGCCGCCGCTGGCGTTCACGGCGGTGCGCTTCCTGCTCGCGAGCCTGCTGCTCTGGGTGGTGCTGCGACTGACCGAGGGCCCCCTCGCCCTGCCGACCGCGACGTTTCGGCAGCTGGTCGTGCTCGGCGTGGTGGGCAACACCCTCTACCAGCTCACCTTCATCCTGGGGCTCGCCCACACCACGGCCACCAACAGCTCGCTGCTGCTCTCCACCATGCCCACCGTGGTGGCGGTGTTCGCCGGAGCGCTGGGACTGGAGCGGGTTACCGCCAGGATGGGCTGGGGCATCGCGCTCGGCACCCTCGGGGTCGCCCTGGTTATCGCGGCCCGCGGCGTCGGATTCTCCGCGGGTACCATGATGGGCGATCTGCTCACCGTGCTGGCCGTCCTCTGCTGGGCCGGGTACACCCTGGGCCTGCGCGGCCTCCCCTCGGGCCTGAGCTCTCTCCGGGTGACCACCGTGACCACCATCGCCGGGGCGCCCGGGCTGGTGCTTGCCGCCATGCCCGGCATGATCGGGCTGGACTGGTCGGCGGTCCCCGCCACGGCGTGGATGGCGATGGCGTATGCTACGCTGTTCTCCCTGGTGCTGGCGTACATCCTGTGGAACCGGAGCGTCCAAGCGGTGGGGGGCACCCGTACGGCAGTCTATATGTGCGTCACCCCGCTGGTGGCCGCCACTGCCGCATGGGTTCTGCTCGGCGAACGGGTCCATCCGCTGCAGGGATTCGGTGCGGTTCTCATCATCGCCGGGGTGCTGTTGACTCGAACGCGGGAGGGCGCCGCCTCAGGATGAGGCCGGACCGGCCGCCAGCTCCTCCAGCCGCGCCATGGCACGGCGCAGGTGGGGGATCACGATGCTCCCGCCGACCACCAGTCCCACCGAGAAGATCTCCAGGAACTCCTCCCGGGTGACCCCCTCCTCGTGACAGCGCACGACGTGGTAGGTGACGCAGTCGTCGCAGCGCAGCACCAGTGAGGCCACGAGGCCGAGCATCTCCTTGGTCCTGGCACCGAGCGCCCCGGCCTCGTAGGCCCGTCCGTCCAGGGCGAAGAAGCGGCTGATCGTCAGATTGCCGGCGCCCAGGATGAGATCGTTCATCCGCGACCGGAAGGCGTCGAACTCCGCCAGGCTGCCGCTCACGACGCGTCCTCCACGATCTCCCGGTAGCTCTCCGGCTTCCACCGCGGCCGCTGGGGTGCGTTCCCCAGCTCCTGGCCGAGGTAGAACAGCAGCCGGAGGATCCGGGCCTCCTTCTCGCTGTTGATCTTGTCGGGCGAGTCGGTCACCTGGTGATAGTCCGGGTGCACTCCGTTGAAGAAGAAGAGAATGGGCACGCCTTTTCGAGCGAAGTTGTAATGGTCGGAGCGGAAGTAGAACCGCTCCTCCGGCCAGATGTCGTCGATCGCGGTCATCCGCAGCTCCGGATGAGCCCGGTTCACCCGCTCCAGCGTGCGGCCCAGGTCCGAGTGCTCCTTGCCGATGGCCGCGATGGTGTCCGGCCAGTTCCGCCCGATCATGTCGATGTTGAGGTCGGCGACGATCTGGCGCATCGGCACCGTGGGGTGCTCGCTGAAATAGCGGCTGCCCCACAGACCCTTCTCCTCGCCGCTCACGGTGAGGAAGACGATCGATCGCTTGGGCCGCGCCCCGGCATGGCTGAAGGCTTCGGCCAGCTCGATGACGCCCACCGTGCCCGAGCCGTCGTCGTCAGCCCCGTTGTTGATGCTGTCCGGCTGGCCCGGGGTGATGCCGATGTGGTCCATGTGAGCCGAGTAGATCAGGTATTCGTGCTTGAGCGTCGGGTCGCTGCCCTCCAGGATGCCCACCGTATTGGGAGCGGTGAGCGCCAGGAGCACGCTGTCCCGGAGCTCCACTGATAACCCAAGGCCCGGCACCTCCCGCATCACCGGCACCGTGGACGCGCGCACCTGCTGCAGATCGAGCCGCGCCGAGCGGAGCGCGGACGCCACGGCGTATTCGCCCACCTCGACTACCGGCGGGCTCACCAGCTTGAGATCGAGGCTGGTCCGCGCCGCCGACTGGCGGGGGATGCGCTGGCTGTACGGCAGGGAGTCCACGTTGGCAACGACGACCACCGCCTTCGGCGCGGCAAGCCGAATGGCTTGGATCACATGCGCCGCCGTCCGGTCCACCGGTTTGGAGAAGTCGGGGACGTAGAGGACCATCCGGTCGCGCAGCGGCATGTGGGCCACCGCGTCGGGTGTGAGCGCCCCGCCCAGGAGCAGCGCCGGGCCGCGGGGCGCGTGCTCCGGCACGGTGCCCTGGAGGAACCGCGCGGACTGGTCGAGCCGTGCTACGGTATTCACGCCCCCGCTCTCCAGCACCACCCGAGACCGGGCCAGGTCGAACTGCCGGCGGGTGATCGGATAGCGCTGGAACCAGGTGCTGTCCTCGCCGCCGGGCGTGAGCCCGAAGCGGCGAAACTGGTCGGCGACGTACTTCGCCGTCGCCTCGAGTCCCGGGCTCGGCGTGTCGCGGCCCATCATCGAGTCATCGGCGATGACCCCGATCCGGTGGGCCACGTCGGCCGCGGTGATGCTGGCGGCGGGCGCCGGCTTCGCGTTTGAGGTCTGAGCCGCGACGGGGCCGGCCACCAGCGCCAGGCCGGCGAGGGCGAAACGACGCATGTCGATGAGTTTCCGGTGAAGGACAGGGTGAATGCCGACGGAACCGCGGGGGAAGATAGCGGGGCGGAGCTTCAGGGGCGCCGGCGTCGCAGCTCCGGTTCCCCGGTGCTCCGCGGGGCCCGCTTGAGCCCCTCGCGCACGGCTCCGGTGGTGTCACCCGCGTCCCGCCGGCGCTCCTCGCGCCGTTGCTCCTGCCGGCGGCGCGCCTCGATCAGCGGGCGGACCGGCGAGAGATCGGGGGCCGGGTCGCGCCGGAGATTCCGACCCATCGAGGGGAGGCCGGGCGCCGCGATGGTGCCGGGCCCGCCCACATCCTCGCTGGTGCGACCGCGATCCTCATCATCGTCGCGCCGGCGCCGTTCCTCTCCCGCGCGGACAGGGACCCGGGTGATATAGCTGCTCCGCGGATCGGCGTCGTGAAACACGTAGCGAGGGCCCAGCCGTTGCGGGCGATCGACCACCACGTTGCGGCCGTTGCCGGAACGGTACGGGTAGTAGCGCGGGTCGTCCCGGATGACCATCCGGAACCGGGTGCACGCGGTGCGATAGGGATCCCACTCGTCGTACCCGGCGTAGGCGTGACAGTCGTAGCAGACGAACCGCGGATAGTCGTAGCGGTGCTCCACGTAATACGGCACCACGTCGTAGTCGTACACCCCCTCCGGCGCGATCCGCTTGGCCAACGCGGTGAGGGCGACATAGGGATCGCCCCGGACCCGGCCACCGTCGATCCGGCGGGAGTCCCAGGTGTCGCCCCGGGTGAGGTCGTCGAAGTCGAGCGGCGAAGCGGAGGCGACAGCGAAGAGGTATCCCATTCCCGGGAACTCGTCCACCGTGAACGACCGGCGCCCTCGGTCGGGGCTCACCTCGAAGGCGCGGCCCTCGGCGACGTAGGTGTCGCCCCAGGGGTCCCGCGGAAAGAGCACCCGGATCCGGCCGTCGGTGTCCACCCGGAGGACGGCGACGTAGGCGGGCTGATCCACGCTGAGGAAGACCAGGGCCGACTGCCCCCGGGCGTAGGGCTCGTCCTGATCGGTCCAAAGCGTGATTCGCCCGGCCGCGGGCGATGAGCGGACGTGGTCTCGAATTGTTGCGGGAGTTTGGAGCGGGAGGCTGGCGAGCAGCATCCACCCCAAGGTGACGAGCATGTAGCCTCCGGGCGCTCCGGGTGTATCCCCTCCATGGCAGCAGGCGGTGTGCCAGCCAGAGGTATCGGCATAAAATACGTTGGAGTAAAGCTTTGAGAACGCGAGGCCAGTTCTGCCACCCCCGCTGCTGTCCTTGGGACCGGACGCGGCTTCCCCAGATCGTCCCGGATTGCCTCGGGACCTCGACCCCGATACGATTGAACTCTGCATGCATCCGCCCGCCGCGCTCGCACCCCACGGTCGTCCCGATCTGCTCGATCCCCTCGAGGTCGCGAAGCTTGGTGGACTGGAGGTGGTGACGGAAGGGGTGGTCGAAGGCTTCCTCACCGGACTCCACCGCTCGCCCCGCCGCGGATTCTCCGTGGAGTTCGCCGAGCATCGGATGTACCAACCGGGCGACGATCTCCGCTACGTGGACTGGAAGATCCTGGGCCGAAACGACCGGCTCTACGTGAAGCAGTTCGAGGAGGAGACCAACCTCCGGGCGATGGTGGTGTGCGATGCCAGCCGCTCGATGGCCTGGACCGGGGCGCCCGGCACGGTGCTGCCCAAGCTGGCGTATGCTCAGCGGCTCATCGCCGCGCTGTCGCTGGTTCTGCTGCGGCAGCGGGACGCGACCGGCCTCATCACCTTCGACGACGAGGTACGGACCGTCCTGCCGCCCCGGGCCCGGCTGAGCCATTGGCACCAGCTGCTGCAGACGCTCAGCACGCTGGAGGCGGGACAGGGGACCGCGGCGGAACCCGCGCTCCGCCGGGTGGTCGACCAGCTCCGGCGGCGCGGGCTGGTCGTGTTCGTCTCCGATCTCCTGCTCGACCGCGGGCTCGCGCTCAAGGCACTTCGCTTTCTTCGCCACCGAGGTCATCAGGTGCTGGTGCTCCACATCATGGATCCGGCGGAGGTCGCGCTCGGCGGACCGGCGGAAGCGCGGTTCGAAGACCCCGAGACCCGCGCCTCGGTGGTGCTGCGCCCGCGTGATTGGGCGGGGGCGTACCGGGACACCGTGAACACCGTGGTGGGGGAATGGCGGCTCGCCTGCCGCCGGCATGGCATCCGGTACCATCGCGTCATTACCGATACCCCCTACGGCATGGTGCTGCGCGAGGCACTGGCTCCCTCGTCCCGGGCGGCATGATCGGCTTCCTCCATCCGTGGGCCCTCGCCGGACTCGCCGCTACGGCCATTCCGCTGCTGCTGCACCTGCTCGCCCGCCGTGAGCCGCCCACCATCGTCTTTCCCGCCGTTCGCTACCTCATCACGACCACGCGGGAGCACCAACGCCGGCTCAAGCTGCAGCATCTGCTCCTGCTGCTGCTCCGGACCCTGCTGCTCGCCGCGCTGGTGCTGGCTGCGGCCGGGCCGACGACGCCCCGAGGGGGCGTGGCGGGCCATGCCCCGAGCGCCCTGGTGCTGGTCGTCGACAACTCGGCCAGCAGCGGGGCCATCGTCGCGGGCACCGCCCGGCTGGCTCAGCTCCAGTCGGCCGGGCGCGCGGTGTTGGCTCGGGCCACGCCGGACGACGCGCTCTGGCTGCTCACCGCCGACGGCGTTCCCCGCCGGGGAGACCGGCAGACGCTCGGCCCCGAGCTCAACGCGCTCACCGTCTCCTCCCGGCGGCTCGATCTCGGCGCCGCCCTCGGCTTGGCGCGCGAGATCCTCGCGCCGGAGAACCGTCCCGGAGAGGTCGTTCTGCTCACCGACCTGCAGGCGAGCGCGGTTTCGCCGGGAGATCCGGGAGTTCCGCTCACGGTCGGCCGCCCGGCCGACCCGCCGCCGCACAATATCGGGATCTCGCGCCTGGAGACCGGGCCGCAGCCGTGGGCCGCCACCGGTGGACGGATTACGGTGACGATCACCGGCGATTCCGGCCCCACGGTCCCGGTGGCCGCCCAGCTCGGGACCCGGCCGGCAAGGCAGGCCCTGGCCCGCTTCGGGGGCCACGCTGTGCTGGCGCTTCCAGGCGTGCCGGTCGGCTGGTGGATCCTTACGGCGGAGCTCGATCCCGACGAGCTGCGCCTCGATGACCGCCGGGTGGCAGTGGTGCGGGTGGCGCCGGTGGCCCGGGTGAACTGGGACTCGGGCGGGCGATTCGTGGCCGCGGCGTGCCAGGTGCTCATGACCAACCACCGCATCGCCAGCGGCGACCAGGTCACCGTAGGGCGCCTGGGACGAGGCAGCTCCATCGTGCTCCCACCGGAGGACCCCGCCGCGATCGGTGCCTTGAATCGCTCGCTCGCGGCCCGCGGGGTGACGTGGAGCTTCGGGGCGCCGGTCGCCGAGCCGGCCAATAGCGACAGCGGTCCGCTGCTGGGTCGGATCCGGGTACAGCGGCGCTACCGGCTCGAGTCCAGAGAGAGCGGGCGTAC